>CAZZZJ010000492.1:0-3181 GCA_964658355.1 Beijerinckiaceae bacterium | reverse complement strand
TCGAGCGCAAGCCCGGCGACAACACCCGCGAGGATTCGTGGGTCAATCCCCTCGATCTGATCCGTGGGATCGGCAACGAGAAGACGGAGCCGTCCCAGGCCGAGCCGGCACGCGACGTGCTCACCGATCCGCCCAAGGGCTATCGTCAGGCGCCGAGAAAGATCGTCCGCAACACGACCGACCCGATCAACAACCCCGCCCGCGAACGCGAAGAATCTGATCCCGGCGTCTATCTGCGCGAGCAGCGTGCGCGCTGAGGCGCGGATGTGACACACGGAACGTTCCGGTTCGGCACAGGATCGGGACTGCGAATTCCGGTACGGGATTTGCCAACTTAGACGATGTCGGTGCGCTGGCCGCCCTGCATCGAATCAGAAACGGACGGCCCTTCGGGACCGCACGAGGGAAGACGGAATGCATCTGTTCAGGAAGGCGACGCCCACCCTGTTCCCGGCCGGAGGCCGCAGCGGCCGCTTCGCCAGTGCGGGACGCGCCGAAGCCGCGCCGTTCGGGCGCTCGGAGGCCGGTGGCCCGGAGGTCTCGGCCTTCACCCTCGACAACGGGCTCGACGTGGTGGTGGTGCCCGATCACCGCGCGCCCGTCGTCACCCACATGATCTGGTACCGCAACGGGTCGGCCGACGATCCGCTCGGCCAGTCCGGCATCGCCCACTTCCTCGAGCACCTGATGTTCAAGGGCACCGAGAAGCACCCGGTGGGCGCGTTCTCCAAGGCCGTCTCCGGCCTCGGCGGTCAGGAGAACGCCTTCACCTCCTACGACTACACCGCCTATTTCCAGCGCGTCGCGCGCGACAACCTCGACACCATGATGGCCTTCGAGGCCGACCGCATGACCGGCCTCGTCCTCGACGATGCGGTTGTGGCGCCGGAGCGCGACGTGGTGCTTGAGGAGCGCCGCATGCGGGTCGAGACCGATCCGTCGGCCCAGCTCTCCGAGGCGATGGCGGCCTCGCTCTTCGTGCACCACCCCTACGGCATCCCGATCATCGGCTGGATGCACGAGATCGAGGAACTGAACCGCGGGCACGCGCTCGACTACTACAAGCGCTTCTACACGCCCGAGAACGCGATCCTCGTGGTCGCCGGCGACGTGACCCCCGACGAGGTCCGTAGTCTGGCCGAAGCGACCTACGGGCGCGTCGCGCCGCAGGGCACCCGTCCCGTCAGGGTCCGGGCACGCGAGCCCGAACCCAAGGCGTTGCGCCGCCTCGCGGTCGCCGATCCGAAGGTCGAGCAGCCGACGCTGCAGCGGCTCTATCTCACGCCGTCCTGCATCACCGCCCGCGAGGGCGGCTGCCACGATCTCGAACTGCTCGCCGAGGTGCTCGGCGGGGGCTCGACCTCCTATCTCTACCGGAAGCTGGTGATGGAGAGCGGGCTCGCGGTGAATGCGGGCGCCTGGTACATGGGCTCGGCGATCGACGACACCCGCTTCTCCGTCTACGCCGTGCCCGCCGAAGGCGTCAGCCTGGAGAAGCTCGAGGCCGATGTCGACCGCGTGCTCCGGCGCGCGCCCTCGGAGGCGCTGAACGCCGAAGCGATCGAGCGGGCCAAGACCCGGCTCGTGGCCGAGACCGTGTACTCTTCCGACAGCCAGTCTTCGCTCGCCCGCATCTACGGCTCGGCGCTCGCCATTGGCGAGACCATCGAGGAAGTGCGGCGCTGGCCGGCCGACATCGAAGGCGTCACCCGGGAACGCCTCGCGACGGCAAGCGAACGCTGGCTGACGCCGTCCCGCTCCGTCACCGGCTACCTCGTCAAGGCCAGCGACCCGGACGCGCCGATGGCCGTCGCGGCCGAGTAGCGAGACCGGCCCGCGGCGCCCGGCGCCGCGTCACGAGATCAAGAACAACGAGGTCCCCATGAACTTCGCCGACACCGATCTGGTCGAGACCCCGGTTCGCTCCAAGGCGAGTCCGGCCAAGGCGCTGCCGATCCAGACCGCCGCGGGGATCGAGGCGTGGCACGTGGAATCGCCGGTGGTGCCGATGATCGCGCTGGCCTTCACCTTCGAGGGCGGCGCGACGCAGGACCCCGAGGGCAAGTCGGGTTGCGCCCAGATGCTGGCGCGCCTCCTCGACGAGGGCGCGGGCGACCTGGGCTCCGACGCCTTCCAGGAGCGGCTGGCGGCCCGCGCCATCGAGCTCTCGTTCCATGCGGGCCCCGACGCGATCGGCGGCTCGCTCAAGATGCTGGTCAAGCACGCCGACGAGGCGATCGACCTCCTGGCAATGGCGCTCGCCAAGCCCCGCTTCGACGCCGACGCGATCGAGCGCGTCCGCGGCCAGGTGATCGCCGGCCTGCGCTACCAGCAGAACGACCCGGGCGTGATGGCCTCGCGCCGTTTCTTCGCCGAGGCCTTCGCGGGGCACGCCTACGGCCGGCCCTCGTCCGGCACCATCGAGGCCGTTTCGGCGATCACCCGCGAGGACCTTGTGGCGATGCATGCCCGGCTTCTCGGGCGCGGCGCGGTGAAGATCGCTGCCGTCGGCGCGATCGGCGCCGACCAGCTCGCCCGGAGCCTCGACCGCGCCTTCGGATCGCTGCCCGAGGCCGGCGGCCTCCGGGCGATCCCGCGCACCACGGTCGGGGACCTCGGCAAGCGCGTCGTCGTCGATCTCGACGTGCCGCAATCGGTGATCCGCTTCGGCATGGCCGGCGTCGCCTGGCGCGATCCCGACTTCATCCCGGCCTACGTCCTCAACCACATCCTCGGCGGCGGCGCCTTCACCTCCCGCCTGTTCCAGGAGGTGCGCGAGAAGCGCGGGCTCGCCTACTCGGTCGGGACTTCGCTGGTCAGCCACCGCTCGGCGGCGATGACCTGGGGCTATACCGCCACCAAGAACGAGCGCGTCGGCGAGGCGCTCTCGGTGATCGGTGACGAGATCGGCCGCCTGATCGCCGACGGGCCGGACGACGAGGAGCTGCAGAAGGCCAAGGACTACCTCACCGGCTCCTACGCGCTCGGCTTCGACACCTCGACCAAGATCGCCCACCAGCTCGTGCAGATCGCCTTCGAAGGCCTCGGCATGGACTACATCGAGCGCCGCAACGCGTTGGTCTCGTCGGTGACGCAGGACGACATCCGCCGGGCCGGTGCGCGGACCTTCGCGGATGGCCGGATGCTCGTCGTCGCCGCCGGACGGCCGATCGGCCTCTAG
>CAZZZJ010000491.1:0-3197 GCA_964658355.1 Beijerinckiaceae bacterium | reverse complement strand
CGGAACGTGCCGCTCGGACCCTCCGTGACGGAGGCCAGCTGTCGCTCACAGGACAGATCCCCGCCGGGGCAGGCTGCCTGCTCGGTCAAGTCCCCGGTTCGACGTACGGTCTCTCCGACCGTGCATTTCCCGTGCAGCATGGACTGAATCGTTCCGTGGGCTACCAGCCCTACGTACCTGTCACCGTCCCGGATCTGGCCTTCCGGCGACCCATGGCTGCAACCATGCGGCAGCCTCCCAATCGGCTCGGTCCAGAATACCGGTCAGGTCAGGACCTTGTGGGACTCATTCCCAGACTGACGCGCCCGTAACGTCTTCCGACCACGCAGGAATTTCCGTTGGGAAAAGCCTGGTGGAGCTGAGCGGGATCGAACCGCTGACCTCCGCAGTGCGATTGCGGCGCTCTCCCATCTGAGCTACAGCCCCGTCCAAGGCGCGGGCCTTTTAGGCTCGCGCCGATCGAACTGTCAATTCCCGATTCCCGCTGCCGCCGCGTCGCCGTCCCGGCTTCCCGCGCGGGCGCACGAGGACACGTGTTTCGCGCATGAATTCCTTGATCTGGCTCTTCGACACCGTCGTCCAGCTCTTCATCTACGTCCTCATCGCCAGCGCGATCCTGAGCTGGCTCGTCGCCTTCAACGTGGTGAACGTGCGCAACCCGATCGTCTCGCAGATCGGCGAGGTGCTCTACCGGATCACCGAGCCGGTGCTGCGCCCGATCCGCAACCTGTTGCCGAACCTCGGCGGCGTCGACATCTCGCCGATCATCCTGATCCTGCTGCTGCTGTTCGTGAGCCGCCTGCTGCACGAGTTCGTGCCGGCCGACCCCTACGTCTACGCCCGATAGGGCCGGCGCGCGGCCGCCTCCCCTGCCCGTGAGCCGGCGCCCGACGCGCCGGACGAGACCCCGGAACGACGCGCCCGGACGCGGAGACACCCGAACCCCATGAAGACCAATCCCGGCCGCTTCTTCGAGGATTACCGCCTCGGCGAGACCATCCGCCACGCCACGCCGCGCACGGTGACCACCGGCGACGTCGCGCTCTACACCGCCCTCTACGGGCCGCGCTTCGCGGTGCAGTCCTCAGACGCGTTCGCGCAAGGCATCGGCTACCCGAAGAGCCCGCTGGACGACCTGCTCACCTTCCACGTGGTGTTCGGCAAGACCGTGCCGGACATCTCGCTCAACGCGCTGGCCAATCTCGGCTATGCCGAGGGCGGCTTCCGGCGGCCGGTCTATCCCGGCGAGACGCTGTCCACCGTCTCCGAGGTGATCGGCCTCAAGGAGAGCTCGAACCGCCAGACCGGCGTCGTCTACGTGCGTTCGACCGGCTCGGACGCCGGCGGCAAGACCGTGCTGAGCTATTGCCGCTGGGTCCTGGTGCGCAAGCGCGACCCGGAGGCGGCGATCGCGGAGGAGCACGTGCCGAGCTTCGCCAAGGTGGTGGATCCGGCCGATCTCGCCGGCGCCCTGCCCCCGCTCGACGTCTCGGCCTACGACCTCGACCTCGCCGGCAGCCCGCACCGCTTCTCCGACTATGCGGTGGGCGAGAAGATCGACCACGTCGACGGCATGACCGTGGAGGAGGCCGAGCACCAGATCGCGACGCGCCTTTACCAGAACACGGCCAAGGTGCATTTTGACGCTCTCAGCGGCAAGGAGACCCGGTTCGGCCGGCGCCTGATCTACGGTGGCCACGTGATCTCGCTCGCCCGGGCGCTGAGCTTCAACGGGCTGGCCAACGCCTTCGCCCTCGCCGGGATCAATGCCGGCCGGCACGTGGCGCCGCTGTTTGCCGGCGATACGGTCTACGCCTGGAGCGAGGTGCTCGACACCGCCGAGACCGGTCGCGGCGACGTCGGGCTGCTGCGGCTGCGCACGGTCGCCACCAAGAACCAGCCCTGCGCCGCGCATCCCGGACGCGAGGGCGACGGCTACCACCCGAGCGTGATCCTCGACCTCGATTACTGGGCCTTCATGCCGAAGTGACGGGCCGGCCGAGGCGCGTCACCGGGCGGTCGGCCGGGCATCATCCCCGCGAGCAGTCCGGCCTCCGCCACGCGCGAGGGGGGCGGGATCGGACAGAAGGCGCACCGCCATCGCGCAGGCGATGGTCACCGGGAGCGGCCTGATCAGCTTGGCGCCCAGGCGGACCGCGAGCATCGAGCCGAACAGCGCGGCCGGCAGGTTCGGATCGAAGCTTTGCACGGTGGTCTCTCCGCCCTGCCCTGCGCGAGCATGTCGGTGCCGCCACGTGCCTGGCGCTCCAGGAAGGGCCGGCGCGGTTCCCGTCTAGCTTGGGCCGGCGATCGCGGCCGGACGATCGGCGGCGCGCGCCCGGATTCGATCACGCGCTGCGGGACATGGTCCTGGCCGGTATCGGCTCGGCGAGGCGAAGCCCGAGGATCTCGCCCGGCACCGGTTTTCCGTAGCGATAGCCCTGCGCGTAGCGGCAGCCCATGCCCATCAGCGCCGCCTCCTGCTCCGGCGTCTCGATCCCCTCCGCGATGACGACCAGATCGAGGCTGCGGCCGATGTCGAGCACCGCCTTCACGATGGTCGCGTCGTGGGCGTCGTGGAGGATGTCGCGAACGAAGCCGCGGTCGATCTTGAGCTTGGTGAGTGGGAAGCTCTTGAGCGTGGAGAGCGAGGCGTAGCCGGTGCCGAAATCGTCGAGCGCGATGCCGACGCCGAGCGCGCGCAGGCGCCGCAGCGGCTCGAGCGTCGCCGGAGCGTCGGCGAGCGCGATCACCTCCGTCACCTCCAGCTCCAGGATCTCCGGCGGCAGCCGATGCCGCGCCAGCGCCTGGGTCACCACCTCGGCCAGGGTTCCGGCGCGGATCTGCGCATCGAACAGGTTCACCGCGACGCCGATCCGCGGCAGCCCGGCCTTCCGCCACGCGGCGGCCTGACGGCAGGCTTCGTCGAGACACCATTGGCCGAAGCGCGTCGCCAGGGTACTCGCCTCGATCGCCGGCAGGAACTCGGCCGGTGGGAGCAGACCGCGCGTCGGATGGTTCCAGCGGATCAGGGCCTCGACGCCGCGCAGGCGCCCGGTCGCGAGCTCGACCTGCGGCTGGTAGTGCAGGGCGACCTCGCCGCGGGCCAAGCCGTCGAGCAGCGCATCCTGCAGGTCGCGCCGGGCCTTGGCCGCATCCCGCATCGCCGGCGTGAAGGCGCGGTAGCCGCGCGGGCC
>CAZZZJ010000490.1:0-3218 GCA_964658355.1 Beijerinckiaceae bacterium | reverse complement strand
CGACGCGCCGGCCGGGCGCCGACGCCGAGATCGGCGGCTTCGGCGGCCTGTTCGATCTCAAGGCGGCGGGCTTCAAGGACGCGATCCTGGTGGCCGCCAACGACGGCGTCGGCACCAAGGTGAAGATCGCGATCGAGACGGGCCGGCACGACACGATCGGCATCGACCTCGTGGCGATGTGCGTCAACGACATCATCGTCCAGGGCGCCGAGCCGCTGTTCTTCCTCGACTACTACGCCACCGGCAAGCTCGTGCCCGGCGTCGGAGCGGACATCGTGCGCGGAATCGCGAAGGGGTGCCGGCAGGCCGGCTGCGCACTGATCGGCGGCGAGACCGCCGAGATGCCGGGCCTCTACGACGGCGCCGATTACGACCTCGCCGGCTTCTCGGTGGGCGCCGCCGAGCGCGGCACGCTGCTGCCGAAGCCCGGCATCCGCGCCGGCGACGTGGTGCTCGGCCTCCCCTCCTCCGGCGTGCACTCGAACGGGTTCTCGCTCGTCCGCCGCATCGTCGCGCGGACCGGCCTCGCCTGGGATGCGCCCGCACCGTTCGCCGCCGGCAAGACCCTCGGCGAAGCGCTGCTCGAGCCGACGCGGATCTACGTGAAGCCCCTGCTCGCGGTTCTCAAGAAAACCGTGGGCATCAAGGCGCTCGCGCACATCACCGGCGGCGGCTTCCCGGACAACCTGCCGCGGGTGCTGCCCGACGATGTCGGCATCGCCATCGACCTCGATGCCGTGAGGCCCCCGCCCGTCTTCGGCTGGCTCGCGCGCGAGGGCGGCGTCGCCGAATCCGAGATGCTGCGCACCTTCAACTGCGGCATCGGCATGGTGCTCGTGGTCGCCGAGGACCGGGCCGAGGCCGTGTCGACGGCGCTCACGGAGGCGGGCGAGACGCCGGTGCGGCTCGGCGCCATCACCGCCCGCGGCGCGGAGCCCGTCACCTTCACCGGCCGCCTCGCGCTCTGATGGCGGCGGGGAGCAAGACGCGCGTCGCGATCCTGATCTCGGGGCGCGGTTCGAACATGGTCTCGCTGATCGAGGCCGCCAGGGCGCCGGACTATCCGGCCGAGATCGTGCTGGTGCTCTCGAACCGCGCCGACGCGGGTGGGCTCGCCCACGCACGCTCCGTCGGCATCCCGGCGCGGGCGATCGACCACACCGCATTCGCCGATCGCGCCACGTTCGATGCGGCGCTCGATGCGGAGCTGCGCGCGGCCGGCGTCGAGCTGGTGTGCCTCGCCGGATTCATGCGGATCTTCTCCGCCGGCTTCGTCGAAGCCTGGGCCGGGCGGATGATCAACATCCATCCGTCCCTGCTGCCGCTGTTCAAGGGCACGCACACCCATGCGCAGGCGCTCGCCGCCGGCGTCCGCCTCCATGGCTGCACGGTGCACTACGTGGTGCCGGAGCTCGATGCAGGCCCGATCGTCGCGCAGGCGGCGGTGCCGGTGCGGGCGGGCGACGATCCCGACAGCCTCGCGGCACGCGTGATCGTGCAGGAGCACAGGCTCTATCCCGCAGCCCTCGCGCTGGTGGCGGGAGGCGGCGTTCGGCTCGAGAAGGATCGGGTGGTGTTCGGCGCCGACGCGCCAGCCGTCGAGGGTGCTTTGTTGAGCCTGTAGCGACCCGACGGCTTCCCTCCCCCGCGGAGGGGGAGGGAAACCCCGGGTTTGTTCTCAGACCGGCCGCTGCAGCTTGCAGGTATCCAGGGCGTTCAGAGCCTTGGCGCGGGCGGAATCGTTGAAGTAGCCGGTGGCGCGGTAGGCCTCGATCTCGGACTCGTCGAGCGAACGCATGGTTTGCTTCGCGTAGCAGCCGCAGGGGCGCTCCAGCGAGGCTTCCGGGGCGTTGGTGATCCGGGCCTGGATGACGGCGCAGGCGTGGCGCACGCGGCCTTCGAGATTGGCCTTCGGCACCGTGCGGAGCGCCGGGTCGGGCTGATACTGGTCGAAGGGCGCGGAAGACCCGCTGGCGAGGGCGGCGGTCGCGGCGAGCGAGAGCAGGCCGGCGGCGATCAGGGACAGGCGGCGGGTCGTCATGGCAGGTCCGTTGGCGAGGTCGGGAAATCCACCGCCGTTGGACTCTTTGGCCCACCGCCTCGTCAATGGCGGTGCGGCCACACCGCCCTCCATTCCGGGCGGTGCGGCGTTCCGAGGAGTCGAAGGCGTCGCCGGTGTGCCCCGGCGAACACCCTCGTGGTCGTTGACGGCCGCCGTCAGCCGACGATGTCGGATTCCTGGAAGAACTGCGCGATCTCCATCTTGGCGTTGTCGGCGCTGTCCGAGCCGTGGACGGTGTTCTCGCCGACCGATTCCGAGAAGGTCTTGCGGATGGTCCCTTCCGCGGCCTGGGCCGGGTTGGTCGCGCCCATCACCTCACGGTACTTCGCCACGGCGTTCTCGCCTTCGAGCACCTGAACGACCACCGGGCCGGAGGTCATGAAGGTCACGAGCTCGCCGAAGAACGGGCGCTCCTTGTGGATCTCGTAGAACTTTTCGGCCTGGGCCTGGCTCATCTGGATGCGGCGCTGGCCGACGATCCGCAGGCCCGCCTTCTCGATGACCGCGTTGACGGCGCCGGTGAGGTTCCGCTTGGTCGCGTCCGGCTTGAGGATGGAGAAGGTGCGCTCGGTGGCCATGGTCAGTCCGCTTCGGAGGAAATAAAAAACGCCAGCAAGCGCGTCGCGAAAAACGCTTTGGCGCCGGGCTTATAGCGGGGGCGTCGGACACCCTCAACCCGAGGCCGCGTCCTGCTTGGCCATGGCAACGCTGCAACACTGCCGAAAAATCGCCTGAATGCGGAGGCTGAGTGTCGTCACGAACTCCACCCGCCTCGCGCCGTCAGGCGCCAGCTTCGGAGCTTACCGCCATGCGTCTCGTTCTCGCCTCCGCCCTCATCCTCACGGGAATCGCCTCCGCTCACGCCGAAACCGGCATGGACCCCTCCGGCACCTGGCTGACGGAGGACGGTCGCGCGAAGATCCGGATCGACCGCTGCGGCGCCGGCCAGGCGCAGGTCTGCGGCAAGGTGGTCTGGCTCAAGGTCGCCACGACCGATGCGGGCACGCCGCGCACCGACATCAAGAACCCCGATCCGAAGAAGCGCTCGCGCCCGGTGCTCGGCCTGCCGCTGATCGAGGGCCTGCAGCCCGACGAGGCGAAGTTCTCGGGCAGCATCTACAACATCGAGGAAGGCAAGATCTATCAGGTCAGCCTG
>CAZZZJ010000489.1:0-3271 GCA_964658355.1 Beijerinckiaceae bacterium | reverse complement strand
ATCTGAGGCCGAGATCGCCAAGGCCGAGGTTGCCGAGGCATGGTGCCGGGCACGGCTCCGGTGCGGTCAGACCTACTCCCTCCGCCGGCCCGTCTCAAGGCCGCGGCTGGGCGACGGCGCTTCGACTTTGGGGCGCGACGAGACCGGAGGCGGGCCGGCGCCCCGCCGATTCCCGCGCGGCCCCGGCGCGCCGCCGCAGGACGTAGAGCACCAGACCGGTGATCGCGAGCAGCGGCATCGCCAGCGCGGCGAGGCAGAACACCAGGGCGAAGACCCCGCCGAAGAAGCGTCCGCGATGTACCTCCAGCATGGAATCGGCGATCTGCTGGCCGAGCCCCTTGTCGGAGAAGCGCGAGACCGAGAGGCGGGCGCCGGTCGCGGCATCGAAGGTCGATTCGTTGCGCGCCTTCGGAGGATCGGACGCGTCGGCGAGCCAGCGGATGCGAATCCGCCCCGCGTCGGGTCCCGGCAGCGTCACGGTCGCGAGGGCCGCCCCCGCGCCCTCCTCCGCCTGGAACGCGCTCCAGGCCTTGTCCAGGGCGGGCGGGCTCCCCTGGTCCTTCTCCGCTCCCTTTCGGCCGGGCACCCGGTCCGCCCGCGCCTCCGGCGCCCGTCTCGTGAGCCGCGCCTCCGACGCGCCGCCTATGGTCCGTTCCTCCGGAGCTTTGCCCGTGAGGAGCCAGATCGCGGCCGACTTGTACGCGTCGTAGGACCACCACAGCCCGGTCAGCGCGATCACCGCGTAGACCGGCAGCAGCCAGGTGCCGACGACGGCATGAAGCGACCAGTAGCGCGGTCGCCCGGGCCGCCGCAGGCTCGGCTTCAGCCAGATCCGCCAAGCGTGGACCTTGGGCCAGCGCAGGTACAGGCCGGTGGCGAGGAAGGCGAGGAGCGCCACCGCCGCGGCGCCGGTGATCGTCCGGCCCCAGCCCCTGCCCTCGCCCGGCAGCAGCAACCACCGGTGCAAGCCGCGGATCGTGGCGAAGGTCGCCTCGCCCCGGATCTCGCCGCGCAGCGTGCCGTCGTAGGGGTCGAGGTAGACCGAAGGCGGCCGTGCGCTGCCCTTCGCCGCGTTGGCGAAGCGCGCATGCGGAGCGACGGCGGGATCACCGGACAACGTCAGGGCATTGACCTTCAGGCCTGGTCTCTGCGCGTCCAGCCGCGCCACCAGCGCCTCGGGTCCGAGATGGGGCCGATCCAGGACCGCGATCCGCGCGCGGTCGGCGTTGGCGAGATCGATGATCGCCTCCTCGTAGCTCATCATCGCGCCGGTGACGCCGACCAGGGCGAGGACGAGGCCGGCGGTGAGGCCGAGCGCCCAGTGCAGGCGGAACAGCACGGTGCGGAGGGAGGCGGGCATGGAGAGGAGCATGGGAGATGCCTACCGGTTCGCGCGGGCGGAAACGGTCGCCCTGAGCGGATCGCTGCGGTCACGGCCGATCCCGACCCCCACGACCTCAGGCACGGATCTCAACCTTCATCGCAACCGTTCCCCGCAGACAAGGAATTCCGACCGGCACCAGCGATCCGAATCTGCACGCGGTACGCCATGAAAACCTCGAGGGTCAAGATTTGATCGCGACCGGCCAGGTCTTTCGATGAATTTTATTCCTGTTCTAAAGTAGATCGACTTGGGCTTTTGCCTGGTCTGATCGGGAAATGCTTGGCACGATCGGCTGCGATGGGGTGACGCCGATCGCGCATCCGAGCGCGCGTCCCGATCCGAGCCGTCACGGTCGGTTCGCCGGGCGATTGCGCCCTCCGGCGCCCCCGCGTATACGAGGTCATTCCCCTTTTGAACGTGTGAGACGGGACTTTCGGATCGAGCGGTCCGGAGCCTGCGGACCGATGCCCGGCCCCGTCCGTCCACGCGTCGGTTTTGGAGCCCGTGCGAAACATGACCCAGGGTCCGCTGATGCCCAAGGCGACCGCCGTCTGGCTGGTCGAGAACACCTCGCTCGCCTTCGAGCAGATCGCCGATTTCTGCAAGCTGCACCCGCTGGAGGTGAAGGGCATCGCCGACGGCGAGGTCGCCGCCGGGATCAAGGGCTTCGATCCGATCACCGCCGGCCAGCTCACCCGCGACGAGATCGAGAAGGCGCAGAAGTCGCCGGCCTACAAGCTCAAGGTCGCGGTCTCGAAGGTGAAGCTGCCCGAGGTCAAGCGCACCACCAAGGGGCCGCGCTACACGCCGCTGTCGCGCCGCCAGGACCGCCCGAACGCGATCCTCTGGCTGCTGCGCAACCATCCCGAGCTGAAGGACGCGCAGGTGATCCGCCTCGTCGGCACCACCAAGTCGACGATCCAGCAGATCCGCGAGCGCTCGCACTGGAATTCCGGCTCGCTGCAGCCGATGGACCCGGTGACGCTCGGCCTGTGCACCCAGATCGACCTCGATTTCGAGGTCCAGCGCGCCGCCAAGGACCGTCCCGCCGCGCTCGCCGCCGATTCGGGAGCGTCGCTTCTGCCGACCGAGGTTTCCACCCGTGAGGAGGTGCCCGAGGCCGACGAGCATCGCCACGGCGGTCGCGAGGAGCGGATCAACGCCGATTCGGTCTTCGCCAAGCTCAAGGGCGTCCGCCCGGCGGAGGACGACGAGGACTAGCTCGTACTCAGGTTTCTCAAGTCTCCGGACCGAAGATGCGGGCCTGCTTCGAAGGAAGCGGGCCCGTTCTGCGTCGACATCCGTTTCTGTTGAACTTCAGGGCCCGTTGCTGTAGAGAGCCGACGTCCTTCCGGGCCGATCGCACGCGCGTGTTCTCGCGTTGCGTGAGCGCCGCCCCGGGACGACCGCCCTCGGACACCGTACGAACGCGTCGGCAAGCCGATCCGGATCCGGATCGGTCGCTCCCCATCCGGAGCGGCAGCGGCAACGGGGGCGTTCGCAACACGAGCCGCCGACGTGAGGGTCTCCCCAAGGGAGCCCGTTCAGGAGACAGAATGACTGCTGGTACCGCTCTGCAGCGCGACACCTACCGCGACGACTTCGCGGCGCTGCTCGAGGAATCCTTCCTCCAACACGAGATCACCGAAGGCTCCGTCGTCAAGGGTCGCGTCGTCGCGATCGAGAAGGACGTCGCAGTCATCGACATCGGCGCCAAGACCGAGGGTCGCGTCGCCCTCAAGGAATTCAACGGCCCCGGCCGCGAGGGCGAACTCGCCGTCGGCGACGAGGTCGAGGTCTATGTCGACCGCATCGAGAATGCGCTCGGCGAGGCCGTCATCTCGCGCGACAAGGCGCGCCGCGAGGAGAGCTGGGTCAAGCTCGAGA
>CAZZZJ010000488.1:0-3272 GCA_964658355.1 Beijerinckiaceae bacterium | reverse complement strand
AGCCTTGGCCGGGCGAGCCCTGGCCGGCGGCGAGACGGGCGCGTCCGCCCTGCGACCGGTCCGGGTGCGCGCCCGGCGCCGCTGAGCCCCCGGCTCCGTCTTCAGATCCCGTCGGCGTAGCCCGGGGCGTCCGCCCCCTGCGCGTCCCGGTGGCGCCGCTCCTGGGCGCGTCCGAGCCACAGGCTGTTGACGAGCCAGGCCGCCGAGAGCGGCACCGCCACCAGCGAGACCGTCGCCGCGCCGAGACCGAAGGCGCCCAGGCCGGCATAGGACCAGGCGCCGGCCTGATCGCCCAGGCGATAGACCACGGTATCGATGAAGCTCTTGGCCTTGTAGCGATCCTCGCGCGCCACCACCGTGAACAGCACCTCGCGGATCGGCCGGCTGATCGCGAAGTTGCCGGCCCGCCGCAGCACCTGGAACCCGACGATCGCCGCGATGGACGGCGCCAGCGCCAGGAGGCCGAAGCCGAGGATGCTCAGCGCCGGCAGGATCGCCAGCGTCAGCCCGACGCCGAGCCGCCGCACGATCCGTCCGGTGAGGAAGAACTGCACCCCGAGCGTCAGCACGTTCACGGCGAGGTCGACGCCGGCGAAGAACGCGGTCTGGGCCGCGCGATCGGGAAAGCTCGCCTTGGCGATCGCCGCCTGCTGGAAATACAGGTAGGTCGAGGTCACCGAGAACAGCAGCAGGAACAGGGAGATGTTGAGCAGGTAGGGCGAGGCCAGCGTCCGGGTGACGCCGGCGAACACGCTGCCGCCGATGACCTGGCCCGTCCCCTGTTCGGGACCGCCGGACGGCGCCTGCCGCAGGCGCTCCGAGAGCCGGGCGAGCCCGCGCATGCTGAACACGGCGCATTCGAGCAGCACCACCGCACCGAGCATCAGACCCCAGGTCGGCACGGCCTGGGCGAGCAGCGCGGTCGTCGCCGAGCCGGCGATGGCGCCGAGCGTCGCGCCCGCCGCGATGAAGCCGAACAGGCGCTTGCCCTGGCTCGTGGAGAACACGTCGACGATCGTCGCCCAGAAGATCGACACCACGAACAGGTTGAAGATCGAGAGCCAGACGAAGAACACCCGCCCGATCCACACGTCCCAGTCCGGCGGCGCGAGGTAGAGCGCCAGGGCGAAGAGCAGGATGTTGCTGGCGAAGAAGCGGTAGGTCAGCGGCACGAAGCGCGCGCGCGGCATGCGCTTGACCAGCCAGGCGAAGGGCAGGTTCAGCGCCAGCATCCCGACGAGCGTCGCCGTGAACAGCCACGGCAGGTTCTCGATGCCGCCGGCCACCCCCATCTGGTCGCGGATCGGCCGCAGCACGTAGTAGGCGGCCAGGATCGAGAAGATGTAGGCCCAGGACCAGGCCAGTGCCGGCCCCTCTCCGGGCCGGACGCCGATCAGGCGCGCGAAGGCGTTTCGGGAGGGCGCGGCCTCCCCCGGCATGGCGGCAGGATTCATTGGGGTTCCGGTGGGGTGCGTCCCCGCTCCCGTGCGGGAGAGGGGTCATCGTGGTCTTGGCGGGGCGGGCGCGCGCGCCCTTCCCTCACGGCGCCACGCCGAGGGTCTTCCGCAGCTCCGGTGCGGTCTGCTCGTGGCCGAAGCCCGGCGAGCCCATGGCGAACTTGCTCGCATCCTTGAGGCCGCCGACCACCACCGGATCGAAGCCGGCATCGCGCACCAGGCCCTCGGCGACCTTCAGCGCCGCCGGGTCGTCGCCGGCGATCGGGATCGCCATGCGGCCGCCCGCGCGGTCCTGGCCGCCGTTCGCGCCCTCCTTGGCGAAGACCTTGTAGTTGGCCGCGTTGAACGCCCGGACGAGCTTGGCGCCGGGGAAGTACTTCTCCGAGGTCGTGCCGATGCCGTTGGCCTGGACCTCGTCGTAGAGCTCGCCGTCGCGCGCCTTGGTGGCGTTGCCGGCGTCGACCACGACCTTGCCCTTGAGCGCGGCGGCGTAGGATTTCGAGAGGTCCGGATAGGCCTTGTAGGGCACCGCCACGAACACCGCGTCGCCGAAGGCGATCGCCTCCTCGGGGGTGCCGGCTTTGGCCTTGTCGCCCAAGCTGTCGATCAGGGGCTTGAGGGTCTCGGGATGGCGGGACGAGAACATCACCTCGTGCCCGTCCTTGACCCAGAGGGTCCCGATCGTGCCGCCGATGTTGCCCGAGCCGATCACGCCGATCCGGATCTTCTTCGCGGCGTCCTGCGCCAAGGCGCTGTCATGCACGAAGGCGGGGACGCTCAAGAGGCAGGCGCCGGCGACGAGGAGCGCGCGACGGGAGAGGGTGAGAAGGTCAGAGCGCATCGATGAAGGCCTCCATCTGTTTCCGCTCGGCCGCGTCGGGCAGGCGCCCGCGCGCGGCGGCGAGGTTGTCCTCGACATAGGCGACCTTCGCCATGCCGGGGATCGGGCAGGTCACGGCCGGGTGGCCGAGGACGTATTTCAGGAAGAATTGCGGCCAGGTCTCGCAGCCGAAGCGCCTGGCGAAGTCCGGCACCGCCTTGCCCTGGACCGCCTTGAACAGGCGGTCGCGCCCGAACGGCACGTTGATCATCACCGCCTGCCCCCGGTCGGCGGCCAGCGGCAGGATGCGCTCGGCGGCCTCGCGGTTGTCGATCGCGTAGTTGACCTGGATCGCGTCGAGGGTCTCGCGCCGCATCACGCTCTCCAGCCCCTCGAACTGCCCGTCCCGCCAGACCGTGACGCCGAGGTAGCGGATCCGCTTCTCGGCCTTGAGGTCGCGCAGGACGGCGAGGTTCTCGGTCGCGTCGATCAGGTTGTGCACGGCCAGCAGGTCGATCCGCGCGACCTTCATCCGCGCCAGCGAGCGCGCGAACTGGGCGCGGGTGGCCTCGCGGCCGGTGGTGTCGACCTTGCTCGCCAGGAACACCTTTTCGCGCAAGGCCCCGTCCGGGAGGATGAGGCCCAGGACGTCCTCGGCGGTGCCGTAGCTCGGGGCGGTGTCGATCATCGATCCGCCGAGCGCCACGAAACGCTCGACCGCCCCCTTCAGCGGCGCGATCGCGTCGGCCGTCGGCTCGACCTCGTAGCGGCGCGAGGTGCCGATGCCGAGCACCGGCAGCATCTCGCCCGTCGAGGGGATCGGCCGGCGGATCAGCGTCTCCTCCGCCGAGAGGCGCTGCGCCAGCGGCATCAGGCCGGCGGCGGCGATCAGCGCGCGGCGCGACAGGCCGCGGGATGCGGGTGGGATCGTAGTGGACGCTGCGAGAGGCATCGACGGAAGCTCCGTGGCGCGAGGCATGCCCGGGCTCAGTTAG
>CAZZZJ010000487.1:0-3287 GCA_964658355.1 Beijerinckiaceae bacterium | reverse complement strand
GACAGGATCGCCCCGGACCGTCGCGTGCCGTTGCGCGACCGCTCGCAAGGTCGTCGAACGCCCATGATTTCCCGCGCGGAACGCACGCCCCTGACCGATTGGTGGTGGACGGTCGATCGCGGCCTGCTTGCGGCGCTCGGCGCCCTGATGGTCGCCGGCCTCGTCTTCCTGATGGGCGGCGGGCCGCCGGTCGCCGAGCGCATCGGCCTGCCGACCTTCTACTTCCTCAACCGACAGGCGATGTACCTCGCCCCGACGATCCTGCTGATTTGCGCCGTCTCGTTCCTGTCGCTGCGCGGCATCCGCCGGCTGGCGCTCGGCACCTGGCTCGTCGGCGTCGCCCTGTGCCTGCTCGCCGGCAAGTTCGGGCCGGAGATCAAGGGCGCCCACCGCTGGATCCAGTTCGGCTCGTTCGGCCTCCAGCCCTCGGAGTTCGTGAAACCCGCCTTCGTGGTGGTGGCCGCCTGGGCGTTCTCGGAGGGGGCGCAGCGCCGCGACATGCCGGGCGGGTTCCTCGCGATCCTGCTCCTGCCGATCACCATCGTCCCGCTGCTGCTGCAGCCCGATTTCGGGCAGACGATGCTGATCACGCTGGTGTGGTGCGCGCTGTTCTTCGTGGCCGGCCTGCACCTGATCTGGGTGGCGGTGCTCGGGGTGCTCGGCCTGACCGGTGTGTTTGCCGCCTACACCTTCTTCCACCACGTCCGCGAGCGCTTCAACCGCTTCCTCGACAAGGATTCGGGCGACAGCTTCCAGACCTTCTGGTCGCAGGAATCGTTCCGCTCCGGCGGCTGGTTCGGCACCGGGCCGGGGGAGGGGATCGCTAAGCGCCACCTGCCCGACGCCCATACCGACTTCATCTTCTCGGTGACCGGCGAGGAGTTCGGCGTGCTCGTCTGCCTCTGCCTCGTCGCTTTGTTCGCCTATATCGTGCTGCGCGGGCTCAAGCTCGCCCGCCGCACCGACGACACCTTCTCGAGGCTCGCCATCACCGGTCTGATCACGCTCTTCGGCCTCCAGGCCTGCATCAACATGGCGGTGAACACCCAGCTCATGCCGGCCAAGGGCATGACGTTGCCGTTCGTCTCCTACGGCGGCTCGTCGCTGATCTCGCTGGCGCTCGGCATGGGCTTCCTCGTGGCGCTCACCCGCAAGCGGCCGCGTACGACGATGCTGAGCCAGAAGCCGCCCGGCACCGCGCCGGCCACCGTCGCCGGGGTCATGCGATGACGGTGTTCACGCCGACCATCCTGCTCTGTGCCGGCGGCACCGGCGGCCATCTCTTCCCGGCCGAGAGCCTCGCCCACGCGCTGCGCGCCCGCGGGATCCGCGTGGTGCTCGCCACCGATGCGCGGGTCGATTCCATCGCCGGCGGCTTCCCGGCCTCCGAGATCGTCACGATCACCTCGGCGACGCCGTCCGGCCGCTCGATGCTGCGCCGGGCCGGCGCCGTGCTCACGCTGGGACGGGGCTTCGCCGAAGCGGCCAAGGCGGTCAAGCGCATCAACCCGGCGGCGATCGTCGGCTTCGGCGGCTATCCGACCGTGCCGCCGATGCTCGCCGGCCAGATCCTGCGCGTGCCGACGATCATCCACGAGCAGAACGCGGTGATGGGCCGGGCCAACGCCTTCCTGGCGCGCGGCGCCCGCACCATCGCCACCGGCTTCCAGGAGGTGCGCGGCGTCCCCGACAAGGCGCGCGCCCCGCGCATCCACACCGGCAACCCCTTGCGCCCGGCGGTGATCGAGGCCGCGAAGATCCCCTATCCGGCATTCGGGCCCGCGGATGCCCTGCACCTTCTCGTCTTCGGCGGCAGCCAGGGCGCGCGGGTGATGGGCGAGGTCGTGCCGAAGGCCCTGGCGCAGTTGCCGGCGGACCTGCGCGCCCGCCTCTATCTCGTGCAGCAGGTCCGGCCGGAGGACCTGACCGCGGTGCAGAACGACTATCTCGCCATGGGGCTGGCCGGCCTCGAGGCGGCGCCGTTCTTCAAGGACCTGCCGGGCAAGATGGCGGCGAGCCACCTCGTGGTCTCGCGCTCGGGAGCCTCGACGGTCTCGGAACTCGCCGCCATCGGCCGTCCCTCGATCCTCGTGCCGCTGCCGGGCGCCCTGGATCAGGACCAGGCCGCCAACGCCGCGACGCTCGTCAAGATCGGCGCGGCGCTGGCGCTGGCACAGACCGCGTTCTCGCCGGATCGCCTCACGGCGGAGCTGGTCGACGCCTTCGAGAACCCGCAAAAATTGACCGCGGCGGCGCAAGCCGCGAAAAGCGCCGGCATCCACGACGCCGCCGAGCGGCTCGCCACGGTGGTCGTCGACACGGCCGCCCGCACCTGATTCTTCTGGGACGCGCGCTCCGGCGCCGTCCCGTTATCGAACGGTTCCTCCCATGAAGCTGCCCGACAAGCTCGGCCCCATCCACTTCATCGGCATCGGCGGCATCGGCATGTCCGGCATCGCCGAGGTGATGCACAACCTCGGCTACACGGTGCAGGGCTCCGACGCCTCGGACAACGCCAACGTGCGCCGCCTCGCCGACAAGGGCATGAGGACCTTCGTCGGGCATGCCGCCGGCAACGTCGAGAATGCGGGCCTCGTCGTCGTCTCCACCGCGATCCAGCGCGACAACCCCGAGCTGATGGCCGCCCGCGAGGCCCGCCTGCCGGTGGTTCGCCGCGCCGAGATGCTGGCCGAGCTGATGCGCTTCAAGTCCTGCGTCGCCATCGCCGGCACGCACGGCAAGACCACGACGACCTCGCTCGTCGCGACGCTGCTCGACGCCGGCAACATGGATCCCACGGTGATCAACGGCGGCATCATCAACGCCTACGGCACCAACGCCCGCATGGGCGAGGGCGAGTGGATGGTGGTGGAGGCCGACGAATCCGACGGCACCTTCCTCAAGCTGCCGGCCGACGTCGCCATCGTCACCAACATCGACCCGGAGCATCTCGACCATTTCGGCTCGTTCGACGCGGTGAAGGACGCCTTCCGGCGCTTCATCGACAACATCCCGTTCTACGGCTTCGCGGTGATGTGCATCGACCATCCCGTCGTCCAGGACATGGTCGGGCACATCGAGGACCGTCGCATCATCACCTACGGCGAGAACCCGCAGGCCGACGTGCGCCTGATCGACGTGGACCTGCGCGGGGGCCAGAGCCGCTTCCGCGTGATGATCCGCGACCGGCGCCCCGGCTTCCGCATGGAGATGGAGGACCTCGTCCTGCCCATGCCGGGCAAGCACAACGCGCTGAACGCGACCGCCGCGCTCGCCGTCGCCCATGA
>CAZZZJ010000486.1:0-3299 GCA_964658355.1 Beijerinckiaceae bacterium | reverse complement strand
GGAACAGGTCCATCAGCATGGTCTTCCCGCGCCCGACGGAGCCCCAGATGTACAGACCCCGCGGCGGTCCCAGCGTTTCCTTGCGCGAGAACAGCCAGCCGAGCGCGCTGCCCTTCTTCGCGCGCCGGCGCCGCTCGAGATCCTGCACCAGGCGGTCGAGGGCGCGCACGAGCCGCGCCTGGGCTGGGTCGCGCTCGATCGCGCCGGACGCGATCAGCGCCTCGTAGCGATCGTGGACGGGGCCGGGGGAGAGAGCGCCGCTGCGCGCGTCGGCTGAGGGGGCATGGCTCGGCGAGGTTGGGCTCACGACATCCGCCTCACGACCTCGAAACTCCAAACGGCATCCAGCGCGGTGCGGCAAAGTCGGCACCCGTCCCATCGTCTGCCGCGCGCAGGACGGCCGATCAAGCCCGCTTCGTACCGCAACGCGGCAAAACAGGTTCCATCCCGCAGGCGCATGTCAGTCATGGCATCAAACGAGGAGGACCGATTGCTGCATTGCACAATCGGCTTGGCGATGCGAGACCGTCGCGGCCTCGAGGGAGGGCACGCCCGGATGCGCGCATCAAGTGCGCCGCGTAACCGGAGACCTGAACATGGCATTGCCCGAGCCGACGCCGTCCGGACATACGATCCGACGCCTGCGCGCGACCGACCGCGCCGACATTCGCGCCTACTTCCTTCGCCTCGATCCCGAGACCCGTGCGAACCGCTTCATGGGAAGCGTCGGCGAAGCCGGGATCCGCGCCTATGCCGAGCGTGCTGTCACCGCCGAGGGACTGATCTTCGGCGCCTTCGTGTCCGGCACCCTGCGCGGCGTCGGAGAACTCCGTCCGTCGGCCCCCGGCGCCACACCGCTCAACCTCGGCGCCGAGGCCGAAGCGGCGTTCGCCGTCGAGCGCGCCTACCGTCGTCGCGGGATCGGAAGCGCCCTGTTCTCGCGGATCGCCGAGGCCGCGCGCAATCGCGGGGTCGGCGACCTGCACGTGCGCTGCCTCGCCCTGAACGGGCCGATGCGCCGCCTGGCGATCCGCCACGGTGCCGACCTGAGGGCCGGCGGCGGCGAAGCCGAGGCGGCCGTGCATCTCGAACGGCCGACGCCGTTCTCGCTCTGGCACGAGAGCATCGCGGAAGCGTTCGATTTCACGATCGCAGCCCTTCAACCGCGCCGCCCGCCCCACGCCTAGGAACGGTTGCGGCATCGAGACCGGTTCGGGATCCGCTCAACCGAGCGGGTCGGCGACCAGGGCGAAGGTCAGCAGGTCGACGGAGGCCGCGCCGCCGCGGAGCAGGGCGCGGGCAGCCGCGTTGGCGGTCGCGCCGGTGGTGGTGACGTCGTCGACCAGGAGGACGCGCCGGCCCTGGATGCCGGCCCGGTGCGCCTCCCGCACGCGGAACGCGCCCTGAAGGTTCTCGGCGCGCCCGGCGCGGGTCAGCCCAACCTGCGAGCGCGTGGCTTTCACCCGCGCCAACGCCTGCGGCAGGAACGGCACCTGCCCGGCGCCGGCGATCGGCTTCGCCAAAAGCGCCGCCTGGTTGAACCGCCGCCGCCACAGGCGCCAGCGATGCAGCGGCACCGGCACGACGCAATCGGCATCCGCGATCAGCGCGGCGCCGGCCGCCGCCATCATCGCCGACATCGCCTTGGCGAGATCGAGGCGATCCTCGTATTTCAGGCGGTGCACGAGGCGTCGGGCGGTATCGTCGTAGAGCGCGACGGCGCGGGCACGCGCGAAGGCCGGCGGATCACTGATCGCACGCGGCGAGAGCAGGGTGCCGATCCCGAGATCGACGGCGAAGGGCGTGCCGTAGCGCGGGCAGCACGGCTCCTCGATGAACCGCAGGCCGGCCCAGCACGTCGGACAGAGGGCCCCTGGATCCGCGGTCGCCGCGCCGCAGCCAGCGCAGGAGGGCGGGTAGACCAGCCCGACCAGCGCCCGCGCGGCACGGCCGACGACGCGAAAAGGCCGCGCACCCGTCGGTGCACGGCCTTCACCACGTTCGGTCGTCGCCGGCGGAGACACGTCTCGAACTGACCGCCTTGCAGACGGTGCGATTCGTTCAGCGCGTCGCCGGCGGCATCTGATCGTTGCGGCGGGCCTCGGCGTTCGCGCGGTGGCGGCCGATGGCGCAACCGGCCGCCGCGCCGACGAGGCCGTGGTGCCCGGCATAATGCCCGGCGATCCCGCCGACGATGGCGCCCTTGATGCAACCCTTCGCGTCCGCGGTCGAGCCGAAGGCGACGATGGAGAGGGCCAGGGCGGCCCCGGACACAAAGCGGATCATGGGAAAGTCACTCCGGTGCGCGGCCCGACGGCCGCTGGAACTGAGCAGGAACGGCGAAGGTAATCTCCCGTTCCACCCTCGCAAAACTGTGATCTTCGCCTACCATGTCAGCGGCAGCGCGTCTCCGGTGGCAACGGCGCCTCCTGCGCGCCATGTGATGCTGGACATGACAGCGCCTTCGCACCTGTTCGACACCGTGCTCGCCCGCCACCGACTGTCGCGGGCGCGACGCACAGGCTTCGCCGACTTCCTGGTCGCTCGGGTGGCGGAGGATCTCGATGATCGCCTCGGCGCGGTGCTACGGAGCTTCGCGTCCTGTCTCGACCTGGCGACGCCGACGGCCGCGGCCGCCGAGGTCCTCTCGGCGCGCTATCCGGACGGGACGATCCTGCGGCTCGCGCCGATCCCGGAATCGAACGGCGACCGCATCCGACGTGCCGTCGCCGACCCCGAGGCCCTGCCGGCTGCCACCGAACGCTTCGACCTCGCGGTCTCGCTGCTGGCGCTCCAAGGGGTCAACGATCTGCCCGGGACGCTGGTGCAGCTTCGCCGCGCCCTCCGTCCCGACGGACTCTTCCTCGGATGCCTGTTCGGCGGTGCCACGCTGACCGAACTGCGCGTTAGCTTCGCTCAGGCCGAGAGTGAGGTCGAAGGCGGCATCAGCCCTCGCGTCTCGCCGTTCGCGGAGGTGCGCGAGGCCGGTGCCCTGCTGCAGCGCGCGGGCTTCGCCCTCCCGGTCGCCGACACCGAGACCGTGACGGTGCGCTACGCCAGCCCCTTCGCGCTGATGCGGGACCTGCGCGCCATGGGCCTGACCAGCAGCCTGATCGAGCGCCGCCGGACGCCCTTGCGGCGAGCCACGCTGATGCGGATGGCCGAGATCTACGCGTCTCGTTTCGCCGATCCGGATGGGCGCGTGCGGGCCACCTTCGAGATCCTGTGGCTCACCGGCTGGGCCCCGCATGCGAGCCAGCAGGTTCCGCTGAAGCCCGGCAGCGCGAAGGCGCGGCTCG
>CAZZZJ010000485.1:0-3305 GCA_964658355.1 Beijerinckiaceae bacterium | reverse complement strand
CCATGGAGACCATCCGCGAATGGTGCACGCAGGGTATCGTCCTGATCAACGGCCGGGCGATCATCTATGAGGACGTCAACGACGCGATCGAGGTCTATCGCCGCCTGAATGCGTGAGGTCGCGCCCGGGGGACGGACATCGTTTCGCCGCGCAGGGCTGCGAACGTGGCCGCCGCCGGGGCAATGGAAACAAGCAGGTCCATGAACGTCGAGATCCGCAAACCTCAGGGTCAGCCCCTGACGACCGCAGACCGGTCGAAGGCCGTGGCGGAGTCGCTAAGCCAGATCGCGCGGCTGTCCCGCTTCGCCGATCGCAAGAAGGGCATCCGCTCCTACCAGAGCCACGTGAAGAGCGATCCGTGGCTGCCCATCCTGTTCGTTCTCTGCTTCGTCCTGCCCACGGCCCTCGGCGGGATCTACTACGGTTTCATCGCCTCCGACCGATTCGTGACCGAAGCGCGCTTCGCGCTGCGCCCGGCGCTCGGCGGAGCCGAAAAGGCGGCTCCGGACTCGATCGGCACCAACGCCGGTGTTCCCAAGGAGCTGCTGGCGCAGGACATCCTGATCACGCACCAATACGTCCTGAGCCGCCCGATGCTGGAGATCATCGAGGCGAAGCTGCCGATCCGCACGTGGTTCAGCCGCGACCAGATCGATTATTTCTCCCGGTTCAATCCCGACAAACCGATCGAGAAATTTCTGAAGTATTGGCGCAATCGCGTCGACATCGAGGTCGAGAGCTCCTCCGGCATCATGTCGTTGACCGTGAACGCATTCGACGCAGGCGAGTCGCTGGCGATCACCAAGGCGGTGATGGCCGAGGCGGAGCGGATGGTGAACGACCTCAGCATGCGCGCCCGCAGCGATGCCGCGGCGGAGAGCAATCGCGAGATGCGGCTCGCCGAGGAGCGCCTCGCGAAGATCCGGCTCGCCGTGCGCGACCTGCGCAACCGCGACGGCGTCCTCGATGCGCAGAAGGCCAACGAGACCAACCTCAAGGTGATCGGCGAGCTTCGTGCGACACGGATCAATTTGGCGGTACAGTTGACGATGTCGCTTCGCGATCTCGCCCCGGAATCGCGGCGCATCCTCGACATGAAGGCGCAGATCAAGGATCTCGACGACAACATCAACCGGATCGAACGTCAGTCCGCGAGCCAGGATCCGGAGCAGAAGCGGCTCCTGTCGGACGCGCTGACGCGGTTCGAGGCGCTGGACAACGAGCGCAAGGATACCGAGAAATACTACGCCAAGGTCATCGCCGCCAACGAGCGCGCCCGTATGATCGCGGCACGGCAGATCGAGTTCTTCAGCCCGATCGTCGAACCTGTACTGGCGGAATCCTCGACCCAGCCGCGGCGTCTTTTGATGTCCAGCCTCGTGGCCGCAGGCGCGGCGGTCTTCTTCGCCGCCACGCTGTTCGCCCGCAAGCAAATGACCTGATCGCCGCGGGCTGGGCCCGGCGGTTCGGCCGCGAGCCCAGTCCGCCAAATCGGTCGCCGGGTCGACGCAACAAAGCAGACCTCACCGGACGATGAACCATCGTCCGCGATCCGACGATCACGGACGAAGCGTCAGCGGCGGTCCGATCCGAAGGTCTGCGAGGGCGCCGGCGACGCGTCGGCGCTCCGGTTCGCGTCGGCCGGCAAGAGGGTGTTGCCGCTCTCGGTATCGAGGCCCGTGGTGGTCGAAGCCGCTGCACCGATCGCGGTCGATCCGATCTCGCGGTTCGCCGGTTCGATGCCCGACGGGCCGCCGGTCCAGCCCTGCGCCCGCCAGTCCTGGGCCCGCTCGTCGAGATCGATCGATCCGTGCCGATCGAGGATCGACAGAACGCGGTCGGCATGACCGTCGTCGACGCGCGCAGTGACCAGGGTTCCGCCGCGGCGCACCCCCTCGGCGTAGGTCTCCGCCTCGTGCTCGCTGAGGCCCGCCCCGGTCAGCGCTCCAAGCAACCCGCCGGCCGCCGCGCCGACGCCGGCGCCGGCCACGGTCGCGACGAGCCACCCGGCGGCGACCACCGGGCCGATGCCGGGGATCGCGAGCATGCCGATGCCCGCGAGAAGACCGGCCCCGCCGCCGAGCACCGTCCCGAGCGTCGCGCCCGTGCCGGCGCCGCCCACGCCGGCGTCGTTCGGCTCGGACGAGCGCGTCGGATCGCCGGCCGAGGCGAGCCGGCCGGCATGCCGATCCTCGGCGTTGTTCGCCACGATGCTGATGTCGCCGTGCGGGATGCCTTCCGCTTCCAACTTGTCGACCGCGCGGGCCGCCGCGTCGTAATCGTCGAACAGGGCGGTGATGGCTCGCATCGCCATGGTGATTCCTCCGCGTCTCGGATCGCGCATCGGCCTGGATGGCGGACCCGATCCCGAGCCCGTTCAAGCCGTGGGATCGAGTCCGGGTTCCCGCCGAAGGGGTCGCGTTAAGACGATGCTAACCATCCGCCCGGCAAATCTTGCCGGGTCCGCCCGTCGCGGACGGGGGCGGTGGACATGAGCGAGACGGCGATTGCGCCGGAGCGGACCGGAGGCCTTTCGGCGCTCGGCGGCTTCTCGATGCCGAACCGCGCCAGCTTCGACGCCCTCACGAAGCGCACCGACCTGTTCTTCGCCACCGCGGTGATGGGCATCCTCGCGGTGCTGATCTTCCCGCTGCCGTCGGTGCTGCTCGACCTGTTGCTCGCCGTGTCGATCATCATGTCGGTGCTGATCATGATGACGGGGCTGTTCATCGACAACCCGCTCGAGTTCACCGTCTTCCCGACGCTGCTGCTGATGGCGACCATGCTGCGGCTGGCGCTCAATCTCGCCTCGACCCGGCTGATTCTCGGTCACGGCCACGAAGGCACGGCGGCGGCCGGCCACGTCATCGAAGCCTTCGGCAACTTCGTGATGGGCGGCAACTTCGTCATCGGGATCATCGTATTCGCGATCCTGATCATCGTGAACTTCGTCGTGATTACCAAGGGCTCGGGCCGCATCGCCGAGGTCGCGGCGCGCTTCACCCTCGACGCGATGCCCGGCAAGCAGATGGCGATCGACGCCGATCTGTCAGCCGGCCTGATCGACGAGAAGGTCGCCAAGGCGCGGCGCTCGGCGCTCGAGGAGGAATCGTCCTTCTTCGGCGCCATGGACGGCGCCTCGAAGTTCGTCCGTGGCGACGCGATCGCCGCGTTGCTCATCACCTTCATCAACGTGGTCGGCGGCATCATCATCGGTGTCGCGCAGCAGGACATGGCGATCGGCGCCGCAGCCAAGAGCTACACCCTGCTCACCATCGGCGACGGGCTGGCATCCCAGGTACCGG
>CAZZZJ010000484.1:0-3309 GCA_964658355.1 Beijerinckiaceae bacterium | reverse complement strand
GTCATGCCCCTTCATCTGGAATCCCCGCTCCACGGGTCCATAACAGGCTCTAGGTGGAAAGTCTCAGGATCACCGCGGACGACCCAACGATATGGGCCAGGGTCACCAGCACCGACCCGGTATGAAGCACGCCGAAGCGTCTACGATTGCCTATGTCGGTCGCCCCGTTGATGGCGGGCATGAGGATCTGGCGCGCGAGGAGTGCCGTAACGGCGATGAGCCCTAAGATGAGGGCGGAGGTCCTATCGAAACTGGCTGTCAGCGCTGCGCCGGCGAGGGCGCACCCTATGACAAAGACATAGAAGTGCGGGAAGGCGCGGCGCAGGAGCGGGCCTGCTGCGTCGGCGGGCAGGGCGCTGAACAGGAACGAGGCGAAGCCGAAGGAGTACAGAACCATCCCACCGAACAGGAGGGCGGTTAGAAGGATAGCCGCTTGCGAGAGCATCGTTCAAAACCTCGATGGTTTTCAAATCGCCCTTGCAGGCGGGATTCGATTCGCTCGGCCGCGCCGATGCCGTTCCCTTCGTTGTGAAGCGCTTCTCTGCTTCACGAGCGAAGTAACGGGATTGCCGGCCCTCAAATCGAGTCTTCCGGTGCCTGCTTCGTGCAGGCCATAAACACATCGCTGATCGCCAAGTTGGCATGCGCACTCATGCCCGCAGCGTCATTGAGGCAGGACAGCACATCCTTGTGCGGAGCACCTCCTTCGCTGGATTTCTCCAGCTGCTGCAGCAGGCGCTCCCGGTCCGCGCCCGTTGCGGCACTCCAGTCACGCAGGGTGTCCTGCGGTTGCAAGGCCAAGACTGGCGTCGCAATCAATCCCAGCATCAAAATCAGTAAAAAGCGAACCGGCATCTTGGATGTTCCCCAATCGAGGTGGTCCTGGAATATTCAACGGCTACTTGATTATATTGCTTTAGGGGGCCTGGTGAACGAGCACAACGTCGGTTTTCCAAGTCGTCGAGCGTGTTTTCCGTTAGCACCCACTGGTAGAAAGGCGTGACTTGCCGTGGACATCCCTGGGCAGTGAACCACGTTTCAGGTTACACCCACGCTATCTGTGAAGCCGAAATGCGTTGACGATGCGCCTTACCACCGCACGTGACCGGCACAGAGGCCTTCGCGCTGGATCTCGCCGCTGGCGCCTACAGATCCTCATGGAACCGATAGGTTGAATTTTATCCGCAGCGGTCTGGCTTCTATTGGCCGCATACGCTTTCCTCCAGTCGTGAACGGATCCGCCCTAGGTTTGTTCTAGCGGCTCAAGTCCTGCGGTGTGGCCAACCGGTCACGACCAGACGTCGACTGCCGCATTTGGAGATCCACACCGATGCGTACTCACCTTCTCGCCGTAGCCTTCGCAATCATCCTCCCCACCTTCTCCGCGCAGGCCCAGGATGCGGCTGCCGGCGAGAAAGTCTTTACGGCCTGCAAGGCCTGCCATGCCCTCGGGAAGAATTCTGTCGGGCCAAACCTTGTCGGGGTCGTCGGACGCAAGGCCGCTTCCTACGAAGGCTACAACTATTCCACCGCCCTAAAGGAGTCGGGCATCACGTGGGATGAGGCCAATCTTAAAGAGTGGCTTACCGGGCCTGCCGCCAGCAAGGTCAAGGGGACGAAGATGGTCTACCAGGGCCTCAAGGACGACAAGAAGGTCGCGGACGTCATCGCCTACCTGGCAACATTGAAGTAGGTGTCGCCGAAGCCCATGCCGCCGAGAAGTCGCTTCCGAACACCGGAGGCAGCTTCTCCCTGTCTGTAATTGCGGCATGCAAAACACAGGTCGGGCGGTCACCGAGCGGTCGCCCGACATCGCTTTAGGTGTCGGCCTTGTCGCCCGTTAGGGATAGATCGAGATCGGTCTAGGTGACCGGCTCGATCAGGCTCGCGATCTCCTCCGCGACCTCTGCCTCGGCAGGCATGGGCGGCCCGACACCCGCGGCTGATGGCTTGAAGCTGCGCATGCGTCTAGACCATCGAAACCGTGTCGTAAAATAGGCCACGACATGTGCGTTCCGGTCCGCCTGCGGACAGCCGCAGGAACCCGGTGGACGGGCGCAACCGCGACCGACCGGCACACCGCACACCACCACCCCGACGCCGGAGGGAAGCGCCCCGTCCGCCACCGGCGTGGTCAGGTCCCGATCCATCACGGCATCGACGCGCGCCATCGGATCACGGGGCCGTGTCTCGGCACGTCGCCGCGGGGACGGTCGGAGTCCTGTGGCGCAAGGGCCACCGTCCACCGAACCCACACGAGGGCCAGCGATCACGCTTTGACGCGCGGCCGCGATGTGTTTACAGGATTTGACGAGGTCTTAAGCAAGAACCGTGCCTATAGCGTAACAACGCCGGGCGCGGCCTGTTCACCGAAGAGGACCGAGGCGACGCGATGAGTTTGCTGCAACGGCTGGAAATGCGCCAGGGCCAGTCCCTGGTGATGACACCGCAGCTTCTGCAAGCGATCAAGCTCCTCCAACTCTCCCAGCTCGATCTCGCCGCCTACGTCGATGCCGAGCTGGAACGCAATCCGCTCCTGGAGCGGGCCGAGGCCGAGCCCTCCGAGGCGCCCGGCCCGGGCGAGGCTGCGGAACCCGCCGCCGAGACCTTCGAGGGCGCGGCCGAATGGACTGCCGCCGAGGTCGATCCCTCCCGCGGCGAGATCGACGGCGATTTCGATGCCCGCCTCGACAACGTCTACCCCGACGATGCGCCGAGCCCGATCCGCGAGGCGGCCACCGGAGACATGCTCTCGCTGACGCCCGCGCCCTACGGCAACACCGGCGGCAGCTTCGATTCGGACGCACCGGACTTCGAGGCGACGCTCACCGTCGAGACGAGCTTGCGCGAGCATCTTGGCCGGCAGCTCGATCTCGCCACCCGCGACCCCACCGACCGGTTGATCGGCGGCTTCCTGATCGATGCAGTGGACGAAGCCGGATACCTGCGCGAGTCGATCGACGCGGTGGCGGAGCGCCTCGGTGCCTCCCTCGACCGCGTGGCGGGCGTGCTGAAGCTCGTCCAGAGCTTCGATCCGGCCGGCGTCGCCGCCCGGGATCTGGCCGAATGCCTCGGGCTGCAGCTGCGCGAGAAGGACCGGTTCGATCCGGCGATGCAGGCGCTGGTCTCGCGCCTCGACCTCGTAGCCAAGCGCGACTTCTCCGCGCTCCGTCGCCTGTGCGGCGTCGACGACGAGGACCTCGTCGAGATGCTCGCTGAGATCCGCCGGCTCGATCCCAAACCCGGCCGGGCCTTCGGCTCGAGCGGCGTCGAGGTGCTGATCCCCGACGTGTTCGTGCGCGCGGCCCC
>CAZZZJ010000483.1:0-3310 GCA_964658355.1 Beijerinckiaceae bacterium | reverse complement strand
AGATCCTGGACGAGGTGGAGCACCAGGGCGGAGCCGATGAAGCCGCAGCCTCCGGTCACCAGAATGCGCATGTCGGACCTTTCTCCAGGTCGGTCTCGGTAAAGCACCGCGCGAGGCGGCGTCGAAGGGTCGGGCCGCTCAGAACACCGGCCCGAGTTCGGACAGGCTCGGCGCCTTCCTGTCCTTGTCCGACAGGATCGCCTCGGCGTCCGAGACCGGCCAGTCGATGCCGACCTCCGGGTCGTTCCAGACGAGGGCGCGATCGTGAGCGGGGCTGTAATAGGCGTCGACCTTGTAGGCCACCATCGTGTCGGGCGTCAGGGTGCAGAAGCCGTGGGCAAATCCGTGCGGGATGAGAAGCTGCTCGCCGCCCTCGGCATCGAGCGTGACGGCCACATGCTGGCCGTAGGTGGCGGAGTCACGGCGCAGGTCGACCGCCACGTCGAGGATCGCGCCGGACAGCACGCGCACGAGCTTGGTCTGGGCCTGCGGTGCGATCTGGAAATGCAACCCGCGGATCGTCCCCTTCGGCGCAGAAAAGGACTGGTTGTCCTGCACGAAGACGCAATCGATGCCCGCCCGCGCCAGGGCGTCGACCCGGAACGTCTCGGAAAACCAGCCGCGGGCATCGCCGAAGCGCTTCGGGACGACCCGCTTCACGCCCGAGATGCGGGTCTCGATCACGTCCATCGCATGCTCTCCGATGGTGCTGCGCCGGTGCAGGCCAGCGCCTTTGTCCGGGTCTTCGCGACTGTATCGCGCATCGGGACGGGGCTTCCGAACATTCCTGAACGTTGTCAAGGCTCGGGAACCCGCAGCGTGCGCGAGCGCTGGCTCGGGTCCGACCCGCACGACGCAGGATCCGTGCAATATGCGGTTTATGCAACTCACGATTGATGCGACAGCCGAACGTCTGCCGCCTCAGGTTTTCGCCGTCACGGAATCCCGATCATCTTGTGCGTCTGCAGCGAGAGACGCCAGCGTGCGTCGGTCCTGCAGTAGGCGACGGCGGCGCCGGTGTTGGCCATCCGGTCCGGCCCGTCCATCGGCTGGAGCCAGCGATAGCGGAAATCGAGGTCGGCGACGGCCTCGGGCTTCAGGTCCGGCTGCGGGAAGACGAGCTTCAGCTCGTCGCCGCATCGCTGCACCAGGGCCGCGCCCGCCTTGGGGCTGACGCAGATCCAGTCGATCCCATCCGGCGCGGCGAGCGTCCCGTTGGTCTCGACCGCGATGGCGAAGCCGCGGGCGTGCACCGCCGCGATGAGGTCCGGATCGAGCTGCAGCAGCGGTTCTCCCCCGGTGAAGACGACGTAGAGCGCCTGCGGACCACCCTCCCAGGTCCGCGCGATCGCCCCGGCGAGGTCATCCGCGGTCGCGAACTTCCCGCCACCCTCGCCGTCGGTGCCGACGAAGGCCGTGTCGCAGAACCGGCACACCGCCTCGGCCCGGTCCGCCTCGCGACCGGACCAGAGATTGCAGCCGGCGAACCGGCAGAATACGGCCGCCCGTCCTGCCTGCGCACCCTCGCCCTGAAGGGTGTGGAAGAGTTCCTTGACCGCGTACGCCATACGTTCCCGTCGCGCTCGAGCCCATGATGGCCCGAACATCGTCCTGTCCTGCGAGGATCACCGAGCGACAGCACATAGGCGCACCCGTGCCGCAACGCCACATCGCGGTCACGCTCGCCAAGCTCCGCCATGCTCTCGCCACGGTGCCCGCGTTGAACGGCCGTGTTCTGTGGGCCCTCGTTCGTAGCCGCGAGAGGGACGGCATCGGGCCCGATGCCGGCGCGGCGATCCATTTGCTTTGAGTCGGGGTCGATGACGAACCGTTTCCTGAGGCGCCTCACGCTGGGGCTCGTCACGCTTGTCGGCCTCCTCGGTGCGCAGGCGGCCGACGCCGTGACCGCACCGATCCTCGTGGTCGAGGTCGATTCCGGCAAGGTGCTCTACGCACAAGGGGCGACCGATCCCTGGTACCCGGCCTCGATCACCAAGCTGATGACCACCTACGTCGCCCTCGACCTGGTGCGGCAGGGCAAGGTCTCGCTCGATTCGATGATCACGATCTCGGCCGCCGCCGCCGCCGAGCCGCCCTCGAAGATGGGCTTCAAGCCGGGCACGCAGCTCACCCTCGACAACGCGCTGAAGATCATCATGGTCAAGTCGGCCAACGACGTGGCCTGGGCGATCGGCGAGACCCTCGGCGGCACGATCGACGGCTTCGCCGACATGATGAACGAGACCGCGCGGAAGATCGGCATGCGCGAGAGCCGCTGGTACAATCCGAACGGCCTCCCCGACCCCCGGCAATGGACCTCGGCCCGCGACATGGCGGTGCTCGGCCGCGCGCTCCTGCGCGACTTTCCCGACTCGCATGACCTGTTCTCGATCTCGGCGATCCAGTTCGGCCGCTCGGTGATGGCCAACCACAACGGTCTGCTCGGGCGCTACGCCGGCGTCGACGGGATGAAGACCGGGTTCATCTGCGCGGGCGGCTTCAACGTGGTGGCCAGCGCCAACCGCAACGGGCGGCGCATCATCACCATCGTCATGGGGCAAGCGAACCCGCGGGAGCGCGACCTCAAGGCCGCCGACCTGTTCGATTACGGATTCGCGCAATCGTCCGGATGGACCGCGCAGACGCTCGATGCGCTCCCGGCCTCGGCCATCGGCGCGCCGCCGGACATGCGGGCCTATGTCTGCGATCGGAAGAAGGCGATGCCGGTCGACGAGGGCCCGGGTGCCATCTCCGGCGGCGGCGCGGACGCCGCCAGCGCGCAGTTCCTCGGCGCCGCCGGCCTGTCGTCGTCCGCGCTCACCCTGGCGACGCTGAACGGCGCGGCGGCGCGCAACCGCACGCTCCCGCCGCGCGCCCCGCTTCAGCCGATCCTGGTCTGGATCGGCCGCGATCCGGCGGAAGGGCAGATCATGCTCAACGAGCAGGCCGAGGCCGAAAAGGTCACCGCCGCCGCCACGCGCACGGCAAAGCTCGAAGCCGCCAAGGCCAAGCGCGAGGCGGCGCTGGAGGCGGCCAAGCAGAAGCGGACGGCCGCCCTCGAAGCCAAGGCGCAGTCGAAGGCTCACGGGAAGCCGGCGGTCGCCGGCGGCGTACCGCGTTCCGCCAGCGCCTATACCTCCGTCGACGTGTCGGGCATGCCCGAGGCCAAGCACAAGCCGTCGACGCCTGCGAAACCCGCGACGAAGGTGACGCAGAAGGGCGGGAAGCCCGCCTCCACCAAGGCGACGGCCGTCAAGCCGGGCACGAAGCCGAAGCCCTGAGACCCGACGATGGCGCCGGAATAGATATG
>CAZZZJ010000482.1:0-3322 GCA_964658355.1 Beijerinckiaceae bacterium | reverse complement strand
CCTCGGCGGAACTCTGCGCGATCGGCCTTGCGGGCTTCGTTTTCATCGAGGGGGTGATGGCGGAGTCCGACGAGGTGCGGGAGGCTTACGCGACGGGCCTGGTGCAAGCGTTCCCGCCGTGCTTCCGATGCGGTCAGGCCACCTGCGGTCGCGACGATTGCAACAACATCCTGATCGCGCCCCAGGTCGGCTGCTTCCTGAGCTTTCTGAAGATCTTCCGGCGTGCCGCCACCTCGACCTGCAACACGTTCCTTGTGGTGGAAGACGACATCAAGTTTCACGACTACGCCGCCGATTTGGCGCAGGCGGCCTTCGATCGTCCGGTGCTCGCGGAACTCGGGCTCTTCTCCGACCAGCCCTGCCTCATCGGCCTCGGCCGCGGTCTTGGACCGACGGAAACCACGGCATTCGACGGGCAATTTCGCTTCCTCGAGAACCGGCGATTGCCGCAGAACCCGTGCTTCGCGTTCAACCGCCGCTTCGCCGAGCTCGCGCTGGAGCGGTTTCGCAAGATCACGCACACGTCCGACGTCTTCATCCATTTCGACGTGTCCGAGCACGCACGACATTACAGCCTGGAGCCGCCGCTGAGCTACGAGCTGTCGACCTCGACAGGCACCCTGCCCTCGAAGATCCACCCCAAGCTGATCCGAGCGGAAAACGAGGCCAATCCACCGGAAGTCCGCGCGCGCGCCCGGGCCGAGTTCGACCGGCACCTGAAGCACGCCAAGGTCGTCCCATTGGTGATCCTGGGGGCCCCGCGCGGGGGCACCGGCTTCATGTCGCGCGCGATGCACGAGTTCGGCTGGGACGTCGGCCACGAATGCCTCGGGAGCGACGGCATCAGCAGCTGGCTGTTTGCGGTCGACGACGTCGACCTCCCATTCGGCGCACCGGGGCACGCGCGCAACTCGCGCTTCGTGTTCGCGGAGAAGACGATCGCCGTGGTCCGGACGTCGCCGCGCGCGATCCTCTCGTTGCGGATCGAGAACGCCAAGAACGTGCAGTCCTACGCCTACCGTCGACGTTGGATCAAAGCGCTGTTCGACGTCGACCTCGACGACTTCAAGAATGATTTCGACCGCGCGTTGGCCGCCTACGTCTATTGGTACAAGGCTGTGGCCTTGCGCCGGCCGACCGCGTGGATTTGCCTCGAACGCGCGGCTGACGACCTCTCGCTGCTCTTCGGGTCGGGTTTCCTCTGCAAGCGCAAGGAGCCGGACACGACGGCCCTGGCTGCCGTCGTCAACGCCAAGAAACCGTATCTCGGCCAAGTCTACGACTACGACGACGATTTCGATGAATGCTACAAGAATGCCGATTCCAATCTCAAAGCCCAATACATGGAGCTGAAGGCCGAACTCTTCCCCGCCTTCAACAGGCACATATGATCCTGCCGCACGCTCGCGACGAAATCCGCTTCGCGGCTGGCGAGAGCGGGTATGCTCGGCGAGCTTTGAACCCGCGTCGATCAAGCTTGCGAAAGAGATGGCGATGAGCCTGGACACCATCCTCGTCGAGCGGGCCGGTAGGACGGCGGCTTTCCACGGCACCTGGTATCGCGGCGATCACACTGACTTCATTCCGTCCAAGGCGGATCTGCGGGAGGCGGAGGCGTTCGACAAGTTCGTCATGAAAGGATGGTCCCCGGGCGATCCTTTCATCGATACCGCGATGCCGATCACCGCGTTCGGCAGTTGCTTTGCCGCCAACGTGTCGAAGTTCCTCAGCGCGAGCGGCTACAACGTCCTCGGCCGATCCCTCCTCGCCAAGGCGCATCTCATCCGCTTCGGCGAAGGCATGGTGAATACGTTCGCCATCCGTCAGCAGTTCGAATGGGGGCTGACGGGCCGCGAGTTTCCGCAAGGCTTGTGGATCGGCGAGGACAAGGAGGTCGCGTCGGCCGACGAGGCCACGCGCCAGATCACGCGGCAGATCATCAACGAGACGTCGGTCTTCATCATCACGTTGGGCCTGTCGGAGATCTGGTACGACAAGCCGTCCGGAGAGGCGTTCTGGCGGGCCATTCCCGCCGCCCTCTTCGACCCCGATCGGCATGGCTTCCGGCTGTCGACCGTCGAGGAGAACCGCGATAACATCGGTGTCACGCTGGATCTCATCCGTCAGAGGCGACCGGATGCCTCCGTGATCCTCACCCTGTCGCCGATCCCGCTCATGGCGACGTTTCGGCCGATCTCCTGCATCACCGCAAATGCGGTCTCCAAAGCCATTCTGCGCGTCGCCATCGACCAGATCATGTCGGAGGGCCGCGACAAGGTCTTCTATTTCCCCGCCTACGAAATGGTGACGGGTGCCTGTTTCGACCCGCTCGAGGAGGACAACCGTCATCCTCGGGAGGACGTGATCGCTGCGGTCATGGCGTGCTTCGAAAAGCACTATTGCCGGAAGTGACGCATCGCCCCCCGCCCATATACCAACGTCGAGTATACAAGCACACCCGGATCGCGCATGCGTGCGACCTCTCATTTTACGGGGCGGATTCGTGAAGCTAGCTGTCAGTTCTCTCGTCGCGGCGCTTGTATCGTGCTGCGCGTTGTCGATGCCCGCGCAGGCTCAATCGACGCGGACCTGGGTTTCGGGCGTCGGCGACGACGCCAATCCCTGCAGCCGAACGGCGCCGTGCAAGACCTTCGCCGGTGCGATCTCCAAGACCGCGGCCGGCGGCGAGATCAGCGTTCTCGATCCCGGCGGCTTCGGCACTGTGACGATCACCAAGTCGATCAGCATCGTCGCGTCCGGCGTGGAAGGGAGCGTTCTCGCGAGCGGCACCAACGGCATCGTCATCAACGCCGGTCCGACCGACGTCGTGTCGATCTACGGCGTCAAGATCGAGGGCGGCACCACGGGCCTCAGCGGCATCCGCATCCTCCAGGCCGGCTCCGTCTACGTCTCCAATACCGTCATCCGCGGCTTCAACGCCGCGCCGGGATACGGGATCGACATCGAGCCGGTGGCGACCAATACCAAGATCTACTTGAAGAACGTCGAGGCCAACAGCAACTTGGTCGGTCTTTACGTCCACGGCGGCTCCGCCAACGTCGGCGTCAACATCGATGGCTGCACCTTTGCCAACAACACAGCGAATTCGGCGGTCCTCAATACGAGCACGTCGATCGGCCGCGCCCTGGGCAGCAGCTTCGCGACGACGACAGTCTCCGTCACCAACGGCGCCCAGTTGATCTCCGAAGGCAACAATTTCTTCGCCGGCAGCACCGGGTTCACGAGCACCAACCCGTTGCAATAGGCGGGCGCGCATGCGGGGCGACCTACGCGAAGAGCACCGCATGGCGGTCGCGCCGCT
>CAZZZJ010000481.1:0-3331 GCA_964658355.1 Beijerinckiaceae bacterium | reverse complement strand
CGCTGTTGGCGGCCATGAACACGAGGTCGATGGCCAGGAAGAAGCCGTTGACCGCAAGCACCGCGATGAGGCTGTAGCCCCAGCGCAGCGCGATGAGCGCGGCGAGCAGCGTGGTGATGCCCATCAGTGCCGAGACGGCGATGCCGTAGGCGCCGGCCAGCGCGTCGGAGGAGCCGAACAGCACCACCGCCACGAGGGTGGCGAGCGCCAGCAGCCAGTTCACCGCCGGCACGTAGATCTGCCCGCGCTCGTCCCTGTCGGTGTGGACCACCCGCATCGCCGGCATGAAGCCGAGCTGGATCGCCTGCTGCGTCAGCGAGTACACGCCCGAGATCACCGCCTGCGAGGCGATGACGGTGGCCATGGTGGCGAGCGCCACCAGCGGATAGTGCGCCCAGTCCGGCGCGAGGCGGTAGAAGGGGTTCTCGATCGCGTCGGGCTCGACGAGGAGCAGCGCGCCCTGTCCGCAATAGTGGATCAGCAGCGCCGGCAGCACGAGGCCGAACCACGCGACGCGGATCGCCGGCGCGCCGAAATGCCCGAGATCGGCATACATCGCCTCGCCGCCCGTGACCGCGAGGAAGGCGGCGCCCAGCATCAGGAAGGCGACGTGCGGGCCGGCATGGACCAGGAAGTCCACCGCCCGCCACGGGTTGACGGCCGCCAGGATCTGCGGCGCGTGCAGGATGCTCGGGATCGCCAGCAGGACGAGCACGGAGAACCACACCAGCATCACCGGGCCGAACACCCGGCCGATCACCGCCACCCCTTTGCGCTGGACCAGGAACAGGCCGATCAGGATCAGGATCGTCAGCGGCACCACGAAGGGCGTCAGCACCGGCGCGTCGACCTTCAGGCCCTCGATCGCCGACAGCACCGAGATCGCCGGCGTGATCGCGCCGTCGCCGTAGAGCAGGGCCGCGCCGATCAGCCCGACGACGAGCAGCAGCGCCTGCCACGTGCCGGACTTGGCATGGCGCGCGCCGAGCAGCGCCAGCATCGCGACGATGCCGCCCTCGCCCCGGTTGTCGGCCCGCAGGATCAGCACCGCGTATTTCAGCGAGACGATCAGGATCAGCGACCACAGGATCAGCGAGACCGCGCCGGTGGCCGCGGCCGCGACGCTCGCCCCGCCGGAGATGCCGGCCTTCACCGCCTCCTTGAAGGCGTAGAGCGGGCTGGTGCCGATGTCGCCATAGACGACGCCGAGCGCCCCGAGCGTCAGCGCCGGCCCGGCCGCATGCCGCACCGCTCCTGGTTTTCGCGCGACCGGGGCGACCGGAAGGGCAGGCCCCTCCGGGAGGCTGACGGCTTGGCTCACGGGCGTCCCCTCGGATCGAAGATCGCCGCGAGGCTGCCTGCAAGCGCAGGAGCGTTCAAGGTGCCCGCCTGGACGAATGCGGACGGCACACGCCGTTTTGTTCGGGGCAGGCAGAGCGGCAGACCGCGCGGAGGCGGCGATCGTCTCCGCCGCGATGCCCTGCCGCCACCGGGCCGCCTCGTCCGGCTCCGGCCGAACGCGCTCGTCGGCTCGGGTGCGGTCTCCTCGACGGAGAGCCGGACATCCCCCGCCTCGAAGGCAGGTGGATAACCCGCGGTCGACCATGAGCGGGCGGCATCGCCGGACCGGCTTCGGGCTTGCCAGCGCCGTCCGCGCGTCGGACGATCGCGCGCCCCTGTCGCGAACCCGCGAGACCCCCATGTCCGGCCCCGCGACGCCGCCCGTCCTCGCCGTCGCCGGCGCGCATCCGAAGCTCTACAGCCACGACCTCGCGCCGACCGCGCCGGAGGGGTGGACCTGGGGCGCCTTCAGCATCTTCGCCATGTGGATGTCGGACGTGCACTCGGTCGGCGGCTACACCTTCGCCGCGAGCCTGTTCTTCCTCGGACTCACCGGCTGGGAGGTGCTGGCCGCGATGGTCCTCGGCATCACCGTCGTCTACGTCCTGATGAACCTGATCGGCCGGCCCTCGCTGAAATACGGCACGCCGTTCCCGGTCGTCGCGCGGATGGCGTTCGGGGTGATGGGCGCGAACCTGGCCGCCTGCCTGCGGGGCATCGTCGGCATCGTCTGGTACGGGGTGCAGACCTACTTCGCCTCGAAGGCGGTGCAGGTGCTGGTGCTCACCTTCTGGCCTGCCGCGGAGGCCCATACCCACGCCGGCTTCCTCGGGCTGTCGGCGCTCGGCTGGTTCAGCTTCCTGTTCATGTGGATGGTCCAGCTGCTGATCTTCCTCAACGGCATGGAGACCATCCGCAAGTTCATCGATGTCTGCGGGCCGGTGGTCTACCTCGTGATGTTCGCCCTCGCGATCTGGATCGTGGCGCAGACCGGCCTGTCGAGCCTGTCGCTGCAGCTCTCGGCGCCGGCCGAGGGCTCGACCCTGAAGCACATCGCCAACGCCGCGATGTTGATCGTCGCCTACTTCGCGGCGCTGCTGCTGAACTTCGGAGACTTCTCGCGCTTCGCCCGCGACGAGCGGGCGATGAAGGTGGGCAACCTCCTCGGCCTGCCGGTGAACTTCATCGTGTTCGCGATCATCACCGTCATCGTCACCGCCGGCACAGTGACGGTGTTCGGCGAGGCGATCATGGACCCGGTGGCCATCGTCGAGCGCATCGGCAACCCGTGGGTGGTGGCGCTGGGCTCCATCACCTTCATCGTCGCGACCATGGGCATCAACATCGTCGCGAACTTCGTCTCGCCGGCCTACGACATCGCCAACCTCAACCCGGAGAAGATCGACTTCCGCATGGGCGGGCTGATCACCTCGGTCCTGTCGGTTCTGGTGTGCCCGTGGCTGTTCGTGCAGAGCCCGCAGGCGATCACGGTGTTCGTCAGCATCTTCGGCGCGATCCTCGGGCCGATGTTCGGAATCATGGTCGCCGACTACTACTGGGTGAAGAAGCAGCACGTGGTGCTGGAGGACCTCTACACCCTGTCGCCGACCGGCTCGCTCCACTACGAGGGCGGCTGGAACCGCCGGGCGCTGATCGCGCTCGCCGCCTCCGGATTCGTCGCCATCGCCCTGTCGCTCGCCGGTGCCTACGGTCTGATCCCGAACGTCGGCGATTGGGGCTGGCTGATCGGCGCGACCCTGGGCGCCCTGCTCCACGTGGTCCTGATGCGCCGCACGCCGCGGATCGCACCGCGCCGCGCCGTCGCCTGAGCCCGCGGCCGGCGCGATCCAGGCGCCGGCCGCGGAGGCGAGGCCCTTACTTCTTCATCGGGTCGGCCTTCATCGAATCGGTGTGCATGGAGTCCTTGGCCATCGAATCCTTCTTCATGCCGTCCTTCTTCATCATCTCGTCCTTGTGCATCGAGTCCTTG
>CAZZZJ010000480.1:0-3334 GCA_964658355.1 Beijerinckiaceae bacterium | reverse complement strand
TCACCGATACCGGCATCGGCATCCCTCAGGCGAAGCAGCACCGGCTGTTCGAGCGCTTCTCGCAAGTGGACAACTCCATCAGCCGCGATTTCGGCGGCACCGGCCTCGGCCTCGCGATCAGCCGCCGCCTCGTCGAGCTGATGGGCGGGACGATCGGGGTCGCCTCGGATGACGGCGAAGGCTCGACCTTCTGGTTCACGGTGACGCTTCCGCGTGCAGCCGACGCCACGGCGGCCGCGATCGTCCAGCCCGCCGCCGAACCCCGTTCCACCGGTCACATCCTCCTCGTCGAGGATGTCGCGATCAACCAGGAGCTCGCCCGCCTCGTGCTGGAGGCCGTCGGCCACACCGTCGACGTGGTCGCCGACGGTGCCGCTGCCGTGATGGCGGTGGAGGACGGCGCGTTCGACCTCGTGCTGATGGATGTCCAGATGCCGGGCATGGACGGCATCACCGCCACGCGGATGATCCGGCGCCTCAAGGGGCCTTCGGCGAACGTTCCGGTGATCGCGATGACCGCCAACGTGCTGCCCGCCGAGGTGCGCCGGTTCGGCGAGGCCGGAATGGACGACCATGTCGGCAAGCCGTTCGACCGCGCGGTGCTCTACGCGACCATCGCGCGCTGGCTTCCGGGACGGGATGCGGAGCCGAGGCGGCGGGCGGCGGGCGGCTGATCCGCCACCTGCCGCCGTGTCGCGATCGCACCCGTGACTTCGACGGTAAAATCGCCGACCACGGCGACGTGCCCGCTTCCATCGCCCTCCCCTGCCGACAGCCCTACGACTGGCCGGCCATCCGCGATTTCCTCGCCGGCCGGGCGATCCCGGGCATCGAGACGGTGGCGGAGGACTTTTACGCGCGCACCATCACGGTCGGCGATCGAGCCGGATCGATCGCGATCAGGCCGGATCGCGACGGCCTCGTCGCCGTCGTGCGGGGCGTGGCAGCCCGCGACGTTCCCGGCGTCGCGGCCCGGCTCCGGCGCCTGTTCGATTGCGATGCCGACGCCGCCGCGATCGGCGCGCACCTGTCGACCGATCCGCACCTCGCCCCGCTCGTGGACGCCCGTCCGGGCTTGCGGGTGCCGGGTGCCTGGAGCGGCTTCGAGCTCGGGGTCCGGGCGATCCTCGGACAGCAGGTCTCGGTGGCCGCCGCGACCCGCCTCGCCGGGCGGCTCGTCGCCGAACTCGGCGTACGCCTTCCGGTCGCCGCCGGTCCCGGTCTGACCCATGTCTTCCCCGACCCCGCCCGGGTCGCCGCCGCGGATGTCGCGAAGATCCTCATGATGCCCCGCGCGCGAGGCGCCGCGATCCAGGCGCTCGCCGCTGCGAGCCTCGCCGAGCCGGACCTGTTCGCGCCGGACCATGATCTCGCCACCGCGATCGGTCGCCTCACCGCGATCCGCGGGATCGGGCCCTGGACGGCACAGTACATCGCCATGCGGGCGTTGCGCGCGCCGGACGCGCTTCCGACCGGCGATGTCGGCCTGATGCGGGCCCTGGACACCGGTGCGGGCCGCCCGAGCGCGGCGGGCCTGCTCCTGCGCGCGGAACGCTGGCGGCCGTATCGCGCCTACGCGGCGATGCACCTCTGGGCGGCCGATGCGGAGCGGACGGCCGTTTGAGGGCGGCACGATCCGCCCGAAAGATGCCGGGGCGGAACTCCGATGCGGGGCACGAGATGCCGGGAAGGCGGACAAGGCCGACGCCGAAAGGCGCGCGCAGGCCGGATCCGGTACCGGCGACCCCGGAGCCCCCAGTCCGACCATCGCGACCACCGATCCCGAGACCGTCCCGAACGCTGCGCCTACTTCCCGAAGCGCTCGAACTTCGGGAAGCTCCGCGTCATGAGTGTACCGGCATCGGTGCGGTGGCCCATCCACTTCTCCAGCACGCCCGCATTAGCAAGCCGACCCTCCGGCGAGCCGTCGCGCCAGGGCAGGCCCTCGGCGAGGGAGAAGACGCAGGCGTCCGTCAGTGTGGATTGCCGGCAGCGTTGCAGGCGCACGCCCTTGCCGCGGACGAGTTCGGTCAGCTCGGTGATCGGGAAGACCAGCAGCAGCTTGTCGGAATTGGTCACCGCCACGTGGTCGCCCTCGGCCGGGACCAGCACCACCGCCTTGGCGTCCTCGTCCAATCCCAGGATGCCCTTGCCCTTGCGGGTGTTGGCCACGAGCGCGTCCGCAGGCGCGAGGAAGCCGCGGCCGTCCGAACCCGCGATCAGCAGGCGGGTCTCGGGCCGATAGGGCAGTGCCGCGACGATCTCGGTGCCGTCGTCGAGGTCGACCATCAACCGGATCGGGTCGCCGAATCCGCGGCCGCCGGGCAGCTTCGAGGCTTCCAGGGTGAAGACCTTTCCGTTGGAGGCCAGGACCAGGATCTTGGCCGTGGTCTCGCTCGGGAAGGCGATCTTGATCTTGTCGTCGCCCTTGAAGGCGACGCCGGACAAGTCGGCGACGTGGCCCTTGAGGGCCCGGATCCAGCCCTTGTCCGAGACGATCACGGTGATCGGCTCGCGCTCGACCATCGCCGCCGTGAAGTCGATGCCGGCGGTGTCGGGCGGATTTTCCAACGTGGTGCGGCGCTTACCGAGCTTCGTCTCGGGCCCGAACGCCTTCTTTACCGCACGGACCTGCTGGGTGATCGACTTCCATTGCGCGGCGTCCGATCCGAGCAGCGCCTCCAACCCGTCCTTCTCCTTGGTCAGCGTATCGAGTTCGCGCTTCAGCTCCATCTCCTCGAGCTTGCGCAGGCTCCGCAGGCGGGTATCGAGGATGGCGTTGGCCTGGACATCGGTCAGTCCGAAATGCGCCATCAGCGCGGGCTTCGGCTCGTCCTCCTCGCGGATGATGCGGATCACCGCATCGAGGTCGAGGTAGACGATGAGCAGGCCGTTCAGGATCTCGAGCCGACGCTCGATCTGGCCGAGCCGGTGGCGCGAGCGCCGCTGCAGGACGACGCGGCGATGATCGAGCCATTCGCGCAAAGCCTCGGCGAGCCCGATCACCCGGGGCACGAGGCCGCCGACGAGCACGTTCATGTTGAGCGGGATGCGGGCTTCGAGTTCCGTCAGCCGGAACAGCGATTCCATCAGGATCACCGGATCGACGCTGCGCGAGCGCGGCTCCAGCACCACGCGCACGTCTTCGGCCGACTCGTCGCGCACGTCGGCGAGCAGGGGCAGCTTCTTCTCCTGCAGAAGCTCGGCGAGCTTCTCGATCAGCCGTGCCTTCGGGATGCCGTAGGGGATCTCGGTGACGACGATGTTCCAGGTGCCGCGTCCGAGATCCTCCTTGGCCCAGCGGGCGCGGACGCGGAAGGCACCGCGTCCCGGT
>CAZZZJ010000479.1:0-3336 GCA_964658355.1 Beijerinckiaceae bacterium | reverse complement strand
GCCATCGGAAGCGACGGCGCGGCTCTGGTCCGAATTCGTCGGCGCGCCCTACCAGTTGACGCTGCTCTACACGGTGACGCCGGTTGCCCTGGAGGCGCCCCGCATGGTGGCGCCGGTGCCGCCGATCCGCCGGATCGGTCTTGGGGCTTCGGGAGGACCCGGGCCGCTCCGCATCCTCGGGATCGAAAATGCCCTCGATCCGACCCTGCCGCTCTCGGGTGGCGATAGGGTGGCAATCCGCTTGGCCTACCCCGAGAAGGACCTCGCGGTCCTGCTCGACGGGCAACCTGCTCTCGGCGTCACGGCGGGCAGGGATGCGTCCGGACGCCTCGCATTGCTGTTCCACCTGGATGCCGCCCAGCCCGGACCGCTCACCGCGGGCGAACGCCTCGTGCAAGTGTGCCGGATGACGAACCATCCGACGCGGGTCGCCGCGCAATCGCCGCCCCAGCGGATGCTGATCAATCCGGGGCTCGCCGGAGCGCCCGCCTATCATCCAGGCACCAGAACCCTGTCGGTGCCGATGGCGCTGGCCGTCCCGGATATCTCCACCGCAGCGCTACTGCTCTATCCCATGGTCGGTACGGCCGGGCCAGCGCGGCGCATTTCCGTTCCGGCCCGAAACGGACCGACGCGTCTGCTGACGGTCCCGGTCGACGACATGTCGCCGGGAGGCTACCTCCTGTCCGTCGAGGTGGACGGGCTTCGCAGCCCGCTCAGCTATGGCGACGGCAGGTATACCGGGCCGGTCGCGACGATCACCGGAACGGCACAGTGAGCACGCCGGCAGTCCGTCTCGAATGGCTCGATGCGGTGATCCACAGGTTCGGGCTCAGTCCGTTCGAAGCCGCGCGCTGGCGCCCGCGTTCGCTGTCCGGATCTGGCCCGCATCCGCCCGCCTGCGATTTCGAGATGGTGCCGCGTGAAACCCGTCCCTTCGGAGCCCGCCCCGTCTTCGCGAGGCGATCCGGCACCTCCAGCGCGTCTTGGGGACTTGGTCTGGACGAAGCCGCGACCCGCGGCCCTCCTGTCTCCGCCGGGCCACACATCACGGGGACGTGATTCACGGCGTTGACTCCGCGACGCCACAGAAGCCAGGTAGTGGCGACGGTTCCCTTCGGGGATCAAAAGGGAACGCGGTGAGAACCAGATCCGAAAGGGTCTCTTCGATGCCGCGGCTGCCCCCGCAACTGTAAGCGGCGAGCCCACCATCAGCACGTCACTGGGTCACGGCACCTGGGAAGACGATGAGGGGCAGCGACCCGCGAGCCAGGAGACCTGCCGTCAGTCGTGGTCACACGCGAAACGCGTCGGGCGGGGTGCTCCGGCGGGTGTCGAGACGCGTGAGCCCGCATGGGCGCGCGCGGCGCGGCCTCGTTCGCGGTGACGTGCCACCACACGCGTCCGCACGTCCCTTCCATGCCCAAGCCACCCGCGAGATCCGCGCCGACCGATGCCCAGGGAGCCTCATGGCCTCCTCGCGCAAACGGCCGTCTCGACATCTGGCGATCGTCAGATTGTAACAATGTTACATTCGATGTAGTGAGCGGGCAGGCAGGCCGTCGCGTCGCGCCGATAGAGCCGCATCCGATCCATGTTCGCATCTCAGAAGACCGCACGTCCCAGCGGGCGCGCGACGCGTCGCCTGCTCCTGGCGTGCATGGCGCTCGCGGCCGGCGGCCTCTCGCGCGAGGCCCGCGCGCAGCAAACGGGCGGTGAGCCGTCCAGCGTCTTGCTCGACACCCTAACGGTGTCGGGCGACGGCGTCGGCCCGACCCGTGCAGCGCCGGTCGGCCTCAACCTGCGCACGCTCGATCGCGGCGCGAGCCGCCTCGGCCTCACACCGCTGGAGACGCCGGGCAGCGTCGACATCATCTCCGGCGAGAGCGCGCGCCTGCGCGGCCAGGATACCATCGCCGACGCGGTGACGCAGAACGCCACCGGCATCACCACCATCGCCTCGCCGGGCAACGGCAACGGAGCCTTCACCAGCCGCGGGTTCTCGGGGCCGAACTCGATCCAGCAGCTCTACGACGGCACCCGGATGTTCGTCGGCGCCAACACCGTGACGTTCCCGTTCGACACCTGGAACGTGGAGCGCATCGAGGTGCTGCGCGGGCCGGCCTCGGTGCTGTACGGCGACGGCGCGATCGGCGGCGTCATCAACGTGGTGCCGAAGAAGCCGATCTTCACGCCGATCAACGTCGTGCGGGCCGGCGTCGGCTCGGACGGCATCGCGCGGCTGGCCTTGGATTCCGGGGGCCCGATCGGCGACGCGGTCGCCTATCGCCTCAACATCAGCGGCAACCGCGCCGGCGGCTGGATGAGCCCGGACGGCGATTTCCGCAATCTCGCGGTCTCCGGCGCGATCCTGCTGCAGGCGACGCCCGACCTCGCCTTCACCCTAAGCCACGATTTCGGCTATCAGGAGCCGGCCCGTTATTGGGGCACGCCGCTGGTGAACGGCCGGATTCTCGATTCCATCCGGTTCAAGAACTACAATGTCCGCGACGCCAAGATCACCTGGGCCGACAACTGGACCCAGTTCAAGACCGAGTGGACGCCCACCGCCGACATCACCGTTCGCAACACCGCCTACCGGCTTCAAAGTCGGCGCCACTGGCTCGACGTGGAGAGCTACGCCTTCAACCGCTCCACTGGATTGATCGACCGAAGCGATTACACCGAAATCTATCACAGCCAAGAGCAGGTCGGAAATCGGTTCGACGCGGCGTTCAAAGGCACGCTGTTCGGGGTCCGCAACGAATTTTTGGCCGGCTTCGACGTGAACCATATCGATTTCCGGCATACCAACAACTTCTCGACCGTGGGCTCCGGTCTCGTCACCTCCGTCCCGCTGACGACCGGCGATCCGGGCTTGTTCCCGATCAACGGTCGCGCCAGCCCGGCCTACGCCACGAGCACGAACCAAGCCGCGGTCTTCGCCGAGGATCGGCTGATCCTCACCGACCAGCTCTCGCTCCTCACCGGCGTCCGGTTCGACGCCTCGAACCTCCGGCGCGAGAACCTCGCGAGCAACGCGCAATTCGAGAAGAGCTTCGCAGGGCTCGGCTACCGCTTCGGACTGGTGTTCAACCCGACGCCAGATACGGCGCTCTACGCCCAGTACGCCACCGCCACCGACCCGGTGAACAGCTTGATCACGCTGTCGCAGTCGCTCGCCGGCTTCAAGCTCTCCACCGGCGATCAGGTCGAGGTCGGCGCGAAAGGCGTGTTCTGGGACGGTCGTGGCGAGTGGACGCTGGCCGGCTACCGCATCGTCAAGGACAACCTGATCTCGGCGGTGCCGGGCCAGCCCAACGTCGCGACCCAGGT
>CAZZZJ010000478.1:0-3339 GCA_964658355.1 Beijerinckiaceae bacterium | reverse complement strand
CCGCGCGCACGCCGAACTCCGGAGCCGACACCGCGATGCGGGAACCGAACGCGATCGATTTCTGGCGGGGGCTCGCCCTGGTCACGATCTTCATCAACCACGTCCCCGGCAACACCTTCGAGCGCTACACCTATTCGCAATACGGCATCTCGGACGCCGCCGAGCTGTTCGTGTTCTTGGCCGGCTGGTCGATCGGCATCGCCACCCGCGGCCGCGACGGCGTTCCCGAGCCGCGCCTGCGCTCGGTCCTGCGCCTCCTGTCGCGCACCATCGAGGTCTACCGGGCGCAGCTCGCCGTGATGGTGATCGCGCTCGCGATGATCGCGGGGACCGCGCTGGCGTTCGACAACCCGCTGATCCTCGAATGGCACAATGCCGGCGGGTTCTTCGCCGACCCGATCCAGACCATCGTCGGGATGGTGCTGCTCACCCACCAGCTCGGGTTCTTCAACATCCTGCCGCTCTACGTGGTGCTGCTCGGGATCGCTCCGGTCTTCGTGCTGATCGCCCGGCAGAGCCGCCTCCTGGCACTCGGCCTCTCGGTCGGCCTCTACCTCGCCAGCCTGATCGAGGAGTGGAACCTGCCGTCCTGGCCCGGCCAGGGCGACTGGTTCTTTGACCCCTGGTGCTGGCAGCTGCTTCTGGTGCTCGGCTTCGTGCTGCAGGACTGGAACCGCACCTCGAAAACGCTGCGGCTGTGGTCGCGGCGCCTGTTCCCCCTGGGGATCGCGATCGTCGTCCTCGGGATCGTGCTCTCGGTGCTGGAAATCCGGCCCGATCCGATGCTGGTGCCGGATCCGCGACTGCTGTTCAGCTTCGACAAGACCTACCTGACCCCGGCGCGCCTGTTACACTTCGTGGGTGTTCTTCTCGCGTTCGGGCCGGTCTACGATATCATCGCGCCCCGAATCCCTTTGATTGTCGGGTATCTTGCGAGCCTGGGCCGGAATTCCCTGGCCGTCTTCTCCATGGGATCGATCTTGAGCCTCGGCGGTCAGCTCTTGCGGTTTCGGACCGGCGGCGGCTTGATCATCGACATGATCGTCCTCGCCGTCGGCATCGTCGGCCTCGGGCTGACCGCGTGGTTCGTGGAATGGCGCGGCCGCAAACCCCGGGTGTCGTCGTGAGAGCCACCGCGATGCGCCGGATCGCCGCCGTGCTTCTCATCGGCGCCCTCGCTTCGGCGCCGGCCGGTGCCCAGAATGATCCTCAAAACGCTGTACAGGACGGCGCGTCCCGCGCGCCCGGCGTTCCGATGGTGGTGTCTCCGCCTTCGGGAGCCGCGGCCGGTGAGGCGGAACCCGGCGATCCGAGCCTCTCGCCCGAATGCCGCGTCCCGGGCTCCCAGCTCTACACCCTGGCCAAGCTCAAGGCGGTGAAGGCGGCGTTGCTGGAGAAGCGGCCGGTGCGGGTGCTCGCCATCGGCGGCAACGCCGCGCCCGGCGCCTCGGCGACCTATCCGGTCAAGCTCGAGACTGCCCTCGAGCGCTCGATGCCGAACGTCGACGTCGTGATGGAGTATCGCGGCCTCCAGGGCGAGATCGCCTCGGGCGCGGCCGAGCGGCTGCGCAGCATGGTCGCCGACGTGGAACCGGATCTCGTGATCTGGCAGGTCGGCACCCACGACGCCCTTGCCCGCGTCGAGCTCGACGCCTTCACCGACGCCCTCACGGAGACGGTGAAGTGGATCAAGTCGCACGACATCGACGTGGTGCTGGTCGATCCGCTCTACACCGCGAGCCTCGCCGCCGACGCCTATTACACCAGCATCGTCCAGTCTGTGCGGACCGTGGCGACGAAGGAGGCGGTGCCGCTGGTGCTGCGCTACGACGCGATGCGCTACCTCGCCGGGCGCAGCGACAAGGGCGAGAGCCACATGCTCGGTCGGCAGTTCCGCCTGAACGACCTCGGCCTGCGCTGCATGGCCGAGCACGTCACCCGCGCGATCACGCTGTCGCTGCTTCAGCCGGACGCCGCCGGCACCGCGATCGCCCCGTCCGGGCCGACCGGCACCGCGGGGGCGACCGCCGCGCCGGCCAAGCCCTGAGACCCCCATTAACCCCGCCGCAACGGCGGCCGGGTTAGGGCTCGGGACCGATCCGCGCGGTGCGGGACCGCGGGATCGAGGGAGGCGGGCATGGCGGCGGCGATCCTCGGCCCGGCCGTCCATCGCCTGCGCGGGATCGCGACCGGCCCGGCCCGCGCCGCGCTCGACGTGTTCGCGATCCGCATCGCGTCGGCTGGCTTCGCCTATGGCGCGCAGGTTCTCACCGCCCGGCTGATGGGCTGGCAGGAATACGGCATCTTCGCCACCGTCTGGGTCTGGACCGCGATGATCGGCCATTCGGTGACGCTCGGCCTGTCGCAGGGGGCCTGCCGGTTCCTCCCGGTGGATCAGTCGCGCGGCGACCTCGACCATGCCCGCGGCTACCTAGTGGCCGGGGCGGCCGCGATCGGCGCGGCGGCGCTCGCCGTCGCGCTCCTCGGTGCGGCGATCCTGCTTCTCAGACCGGACTGGGTCGCCGCGCCCTATCGCGCACCGCTCCTCGTCGCGGCGCTGGTGCTGCCGCTCTTCGCCCTGCAGGATTTCCTGGAAGGTCTCGCCCGCAGCCAGAACTGGGCGGTGCTGGCGATCGCCCCCCCCTACCTGTTGCGCCAGACCGTGATGATGGCGGCGATGGTCGCCGCGATCCTGCTCGGCGCACCGGCGGAGGCGTGGGTCGCGATGACCTGCATGCTCGCCGCCGCGATCCTCTCCGTAACGATCCAGGCCGGATGGGTGACCGCGCGGATGGCCCGAGCGATCCCCAAAGGTCCGCGCCGTTACCGCTGGCGCCACTGGCTCGGCGCCAGCCTGCCGATCGCGCTGATCGACCTGGCGAATGCCGGCTTCACCTTCGTCGACGTCGTGGTGCTCGGCTTCCTCATGCCGCCCTCGGCCGTCGGACTGTACTTCGCCGCGACACGCATCCAGCAATTCGTCGTCTTCGTGCATTTCGCGGCTGTCGCCGCCACGGCGCAGCGCTTCAGCGCGGCGCATGCGGTCGGCGACCGGGACACGCTTGCCTGGCTCGTCCGCCTCCAGGGGCGCGGGACGTTGGCCGCCACCGCCCTCGTGGCGCTCGGCGTCGTCGCCGCGAGCCCGCTGCTTCTGGCGATGTTCGGGCCGCAATTCTCCGACAGCATTCCGATCCTCGCGGTGCTCGCCGCCGGCAGCGTCGCGGCGAGCCTGTTCGGTCCGGGCGAGGACCTTCTGACCATGCTCGGCGGCGAGCGCCTCTGCGCCGGCATCACGCTCGCGATGCTCGCGCTCGCCGCCGGCGCGTGCCTCCTCCTCGT
>CAZZZJ010000477.1:0-3344 GCA_964658355.1 Beijerinckiaceae bacterium | reverse complement strand
GCGCCCGCCTTCAGTTCACGCCAGAACGCGATGTTCGGGTCTGTGCGATGGCGCGCCATGTTCTCGGCGGTCATCCGGAACGGATAGGATTGGAACTGGAACGCGGTCTGCCCGCCCCTCAGCGCGTCGCGCGCGATCGCGTAGATCTCGCCGACGGTCTGATCCATCATCGCGAAGCAGCCCATCGACGAGCACACGCCGTGCACCATCACCGCCGAACCGGTCCCGCCATGCGCTCGGTCGTAGGCGTTCGGGTAGCCGACGTCGAACGAGAGATAATAGTGCGAATTCGGATTCATCTGGCGCTGCGGCACCATGTAGAATCCTTCCGGCGTCTGCCGGTCGCCGCTCTTGCGCTTCGGTCCGAGTTGACCCGACCAGCGGCAGATCGGAAACGTCTTGACGTAGACGAAGCGCCCGCCGGCGGCCTTCTTCCACACCTCGATCTCGGATTCCTTCTTGTAGGCCCGGAACAGGACCGGGGCCTGCGGGCTCGTGCCCCTGGCCGCCATCAAGGCGAGGGTCGCGGCAGGAATCGGCGCCTCGGCCTTGGCGTTCTGCGCCGTCGCCTCGCCCGCGACAAGCAGGCAAAGCGCGGCGACGAGGCCTCTGAGGGGGTGGTCGGGACGCATCGCGGAGCCGGGGCGGGAGGGTCGCGCGATGTCGCGACCGAAGCGGGCACGCGCAAGACGGGCACGAGGGTCGAGCCTGTCCGGCCAATACGGCGGCCTTATGGCTTCACGCCGGCTCGAGCGCGCGGACCGCAGGTGCCGGCACCGGCACCACGGTGCTGTTCTCCACGGCGATCACCGCGTCGAAAGGATCGAGGTCCGCGAGGTCGGCGGCATTCGGGACGCAGACGATGAGGCCGCGCCCGGCGCGGGCCGCGCGCAGGCGCGTGATCCGCGCCGCGATCTCGGTGGGCTTGCGCTCGTCGAGCAGGATCGCGACCACCACGATGTCGGGCTGGCGGATCAGGCAGCGGGCGAGATCGATGGCGATCCGGGTCTCGACGGGGATCGCGCCTTCGCCGAGCACGGAACCGGTACCGGCATTGCCGGGCTCGACCCGGCTGTCGAGGCCGAGCCGGTAAACCGACGCCTCCAGCCCCTCCTCGGTCAGCACGCGCCTGACGATCGCCCGCACCCGCGGCTCCGCTCCGGCCTCCCCCAGGCTGACGCGGCCGAACAGCAGGTTCTCCTCGACGCTGGCCGCGGGGTTGATCCGTGTGGGATCATGGAACTCCACCGCTGCGGCGAGATGCGGCGGCAGCATCCGCGCGAAGGAATGGCGGGCGGCGACGAGCCGCTCCTCGAACACGGGGTCGATCAGGCCGAAGCGGTGGCGGGTCTCGCTGTAGCGCAGCGCCAGGCCGACCAGTCGTTCGCGGTCGCGCTGGCCAGCCGGGCCGCGGCGAAGGGAGATCGCGTTCGGCTGACGCACCACGAGATCCTCGAAGTATCCGCGCTCGTCCGCCGGGAAGAGCGAGAACGCGTCGAACAGAGGATGATCGTTCGGCAGGTCGGCGAAGATCTCGACGGTGCTGCGCGCGACAGCGAGCCCGATCTCGGTGAGCGGGCGCACGAGGTCCTCGGCCTCCAGCACGGCCCGCATGTAGGGATGCCGCGCGAGGCGCTTCGGCGCGAAGGTCTGCCCGACAGGCTCGCCGAACAGGATATTCTCGCCGACCGTCGCCTGATGGTTGTAGCGGGCGGGATCGAACGGCTCGACCAGCCGCTCGGCGGCCTCCGTCCGAAGCACCGTCCGCATCGTGGCGCGGGCGGCCACGAGAGCGCGGGCGAAATCGGGCGCGGCAACCGGATCGACGCGCCCGAGGAGGCCGCGGGAATAGGCGAAGGCGTCGAGCCCGGTGATCCGCAGGATCTCGACGAAAGCGGCCTGATCGGGTGCGGCGTCGGGATCGGCGCCGTAGAGGATGTTTGCGCGCAGCGTCCCCTCGATCAGGATCGCCTCCCCGGCCGCGAACGCGATCCGACGGGCGCGATCGGTTGGGTCGAATCCGCCGAGGTCCTGGCCGGCATAGGTGACACTGCCGGCCGTCGGCGTGACCTGTCCTGCGAGGATTGCGGCAAGCACCCGGGCTCCGCTACCGCGCCCGCCGGTGATCGCGACGTGTGCCGGCAGCGCGAGCGTGAGGTCGACCCCGAAGAGACGTTCGCCCGTCGCCGAATCGTAGGCACCGACGCTCCGGGCAACGAGTTCGCCGGAGCGGGGAACGGGAAGGCCGCCCTTTCGCCCGCGTCGGCCTTCCAGACTGGCGATCGTGCGGAAGGTCTCGCCGAAGATCGGCCGCAGATTCTCGCGCAGCCGCCAGAGATTGAGCGTCAGCGCGATCAGGATCGCCGCGATCGCGAAGGCGCCCGCGGACGCGACCAGGGCAGCGGGATCGACGTCGCGGGCAGCCGGCGCGCCGTTCCCGCCGCCGCGCCATAGCGCGACGCCGGCCGCCATGCCCGGAACGATGACGGCGAGCGCCAGCGAGGGGGCGCGAGCATAGGCGAGCTTCGCCTCGGCACGCGCCAAGGCCGCGCGGGTCGCCGCAGCCTTCTCGGAGATGCGGGCGCGTTCGAGCATACCCGAGCCGTGGATCCGCACTGCCGGGAGTCGGCGGACGAGATCTTTCAGCGTTCGTTCCGCGAGTGCGCCGGACCGCAGCCGCAGAGCGCTGCGCGCCGCCGAGCGTCGGAGGATCAGTTCGCGGGCGAGCGCCGCCGCGAACAATCCGACCGCCGTGGCAGGTACGAGGCGCGGCGCGGCGAGCGCGGCGAAACCCAGTGCGAGGAGGATCGCGCCGACCGCCATCGCCGGCACGAGGATGCCGATCGCGAGGAAGCCGTCGATGCGGCCAAGCACCTGCCCCATGAGGCCTGCAAGTCCGCGCGCCTCCTCGCGGGCACCGGGCGGTGCATCAAGGATCGCGGCGGTCGCCGCTTCGCGCATACCGTTGATGGCCCTGCCCTGCGCCGAGAAGCAGAGGGCGGCGACGAACCAACCGAGTCCGGCGAGCGCGAGCGCACAGGTCGCAAGGCCGAGGAAGGCCGCGCGTTCGAGGTCGATCGGCGCCAGACTCCATCCCGGAAACAGGACGAGGTCGTCGGCCGTGCGGGGGATCGCGAGACGTAGGAACGCCAATGCCGGCACCTCGTCGTGGCCGAGCGCGTGGACAAGGTCGCGCAGGCAGAGCAGTGCCAGCATGCAGAGCGGGCCACCGAGGCCGAGCGCGAGAGCGACCGCGGCGACGTGGCGCCCGCGCGCCGCACGCCAAGCAAGGACGATCGGATCAGGCTCCATGGCCGCTCACGTGATCGAAAGGTTCCGCATCG
>CAZZZJ010000476.1:0-3348 GCA_964658355.1 Beijerinckiaceae bacterium | reverse complement strand
TCGTAGAATTCCGGGAACGTCTCGCGCAGCGAGCGCAGCTCGGCATCCGAGGCGCGGGTGCAGGCGAGCCGGGCGGCCATGCTTTCCAGCGCCGCCCAGGCATGGATCATCCCGACGATCTCTTTCTTGGTCTTCTTGATCACGAAGACGCCGCGCCGGGCCTCCGAGCGCACGAAGCCTTCCTGCTCGAGCACCGTCAGCGCCTCGCGGACCGGCGTGCGGCTGACGCCGAGGTCCTGCGAGAGCTTGCGCTCGTCGAGGCGCACCTCGTCCGGGCGCCCATAGATGTCCATGTTGGTGATGAACGTCTTCAGCGCCTCGTAGGCGAGGGTGCGCAGGCTCGAACTGACCACGATCGGCTTGATGCTGAGCGACTCGGAGTTCGACATGCCGGATCCGTCGGTCCGCGTTCTTCGGTATGGTTTCGACGCGCGACCGTCGGCCGAAGTAAACCAAAGATCGGCGTCAGCCTAGATGGCATCCGACCCTCACCACTGCTCCCGCTCAGCGACTTGTACGAATGGGCGCGGCGAGCGGTGCTGCACGAACCCCTTTTCTGCGCCAGCATCGTGCACGTCCGACGCCGAACGCTAATCCGAATGAAATTTCTGTATTTTTATTCCGGTCGCGTTGACAGCTTCCGCTAAGATATCGCACGATATTTCTGGCATACCGTAGACCAGGGCGGGGGCGGTCGAGCCTCTGAGTTTTTCTTGTCGTGATGCCAAAAGTTTTTCCGAGACGAACCATGCAATTGAAGCTGCATCGGACGCTGGAACGCGGCATCAGGACCATGCCGACACTACGGCTCGCGTTCGAACGACGGCGTTCGAACGACGACTTCGAGGATTGAAGGGCGTCGGCGTTCCAACGTGTGCAATCCGATGATCGGCCGGGTCAATGGCCGCGGTCCGACGACTTTGCGGCGAGCGCAGACGACACGCCACGTGCCGGACAACCGGCCTTACGCGAGACCTCTGGGAGGATGACGATGAAGCACGAAGACAGGCCGGCGGTCGGGCGGGTGTCCGACGGATATCGATGGATGCAGCTCGCCCTCGGCGTCGTGTGCATGGTGATGATCGCGAACCTCCAGTACGGCTGGACGTTCTTCGTGCCGGATATCCAGAAGAAGTTCGGCTTCGACCGGGCCGCCATCCAGTGGGCGTTCACGCTCTTCGTGCTGTTCGAGACATGGCTCGTGCCGATCGAGGGCTGGTTCGTGGACAAGTACGGTCCGCGCGTGGTCGTTCTGTTCGGCGGCTTGCTCTGCGGCATCGGCTGGGTCGTCAACTCCTACGCCGCCACGCTCAACATGTTCTATCTCGGCCAGGTCATCGCCGGCATCGGGGCGGGCGCCGTCTACGGCACCTGCGTCGGCAGCGCGCTCAAGTGGTTCCCGGACAAGCGCGGTCTCGCCGCCGGCATCACCGCCGCGGGCTTCGGCGCCGGCTCGGCCTTCACCGTCGCGCCGATCCAGTGGATGATCGCCGAGAACGGCTTCCAGGCCGCGTTCCTGTGGTTCGGCCTCGGCCAGGGCATCATCGTCTGCCTGCTGGCGTTCTTCCTGATGTCGCCGAGGAAGGGTCAGGTGCCGGAAGCCGCCGTCAATGCCAACGTGATCCAGACCCGGCGCAACTACGCCCCGGGCGAGGTCGCGCGCCAGCCGATCTTCTGGCTGATGTATTTCATGTTCGTCATCGTCGGCGCCGGCGGCCTGATGATCACCGCGAACCTGAAGCCGATCGCCGCCGACATCGGCGTCGACAAGATCCCGGTGACGATCCTCGGCGTGACGATGGTGGCGATCACCTTCGCGGCGACCATCGACCGGGTGCTCAACGGGTTGACGCGGCCGTTCTTCGGCTGGGTCTCGGACAAGATCGGCCGCGAGAACACGATGTTCATCGCCTTCGCGATGGAAGGCTTCGGCATCTACATGCTCTACCTCTGGGGTCACGATCCGCTGTGGTTCGTGTTGCTCTCGGGCTTCGTGTTCTTCGCCTGGGGTGAGATCTATTCGCTCTTCCCCTCGACCTGCACCGACACCTTCGGGTCGAAGTTCGCCGCGACGAATGCCGGCCTGCTCTACACCGCCAAGGGTACGGCGGCCCTGCTGGTACCGGCGGCGAACTACCTGCAGCAGAGCACGGGCAGCTGGGACGGCGTGTTCCTGATGGCGGCCGGCGCCAACATCCTCGCCTCGATCCTCGCCATCGCGGTGTTGAAGCCCTGGCGCAAGCGTGTCGTCGCCAACGCGATGCTCGCGGCCCCCGAGGCCGCCGCCCGCGGGGTCGTGACCGCCTGAACCGGGAGCCGGCTGCACGGGCTCGGCTCCGATCCGGACGCGCGAAGGCCCGGTACCGTCTTTACGGTGCCGGGCCTTCGCGCATAACGGCGAATGAAACCGGAGGGCTACGGATGGATGCCGACGAGACCAGGGCACGGACGTCGGTGGTGGAGGCCGCACGCGACCTCGATGCGCAGGGGCTCAACCGCGGCACCTCCGGCAACGTCTCGCTGCGCTGGCGCGACGGCCTCCTGATCACGCCGTCCGGCATCCTGAGCGGGCGCATGGGCGAGGCGGACGTGGTCTTCCTGGCGATGGACGGCGGCTTCGATCATCCGCTCGCCCCGTCCTCGGAATGGCGCTTCCACCGCGACATCCTGCGCGACAAGCCGGCGGTGAATGCGGTGGTGCACGCGCATCCGGACCACTGCACCGCCTTCGCCATGTGCCGGCAGACGATACCGGCGGTGCATTACATGATCGCGGCGGTCGGCGGCCCGACGATCCGCTGCTCCGGCTACGCCACGTTCGGGACCGAGGAACTCTCGCGCCTCGCGCTCGCCGCGCTGGAGGACCGCAACGGCTGCCTCCTCGCCAACCACGGTATGATCGCCACCGGACCGGACCTCGCCAAGGCCCTCTGGCTCGCCGTCGAGATGGAGAGCCTCTGCCGGCAATACGCGATCGCGCTGCAGGTCGGCACGCCGGTGGTTCTGTCCGACGACGAGATCGCGCGCAACGTCGCGAAGTTCAGGAGTTACGGACCGCGGGCCGAGGCCTGAAGCGCGGTCGGTTCCCGTCGTCGGGCCGGGATCAGGCGCCCAGGATCGTCCCGACGCTCAAGCCGCCGCCCTTGGCGAACTCCACGGCGGAGACCTTCTTGCCGCCCTCGAGCTTCACCTTGAAGATCTCGATCTGCCCGCCCTGCGCGGTCACGCGGATGGAGTCGTCGCCGATCGCGATCACCTCGCCGACCTTGCCCTTCACCCCACCGAGCGTGCGCACCGGGTGCAGGCACGCATCGAAGATCTGCAGCTTGGCGCCGTTCACCGTCGTCC
>CAZZZJ010000475.1:0-3365 GCA_964658355.1 Beijerinckiaceae bacterium | reverse complement strand
GGCCAATATCAACGGGTTGGTTCGGGTCATGGGCCACCGTGAAGACAATCACGCGAGCAATACGCTGGACGAGGTTCAGTATTCGACCGGTATCGTTCATCTCCCGGTCATGGTCGCTCAACGGTGCAGCTAGGCCGATGGTTCCGCTTTTGCTGCGCTGCGGCCGCGCCGCGAAGCGAGGATCGCGGTGAGGTCGACCGGCACGAAGCCCTGCGCGTCGACGCCGACGTCGTACTGCTTGGGCGCGGTTCGCAACTGCCCGTGGGAATGGCCGTGCAGATTGAGCACGTTGCGGCCAATCCCGTTCCAGGTCCGAAACGCATAGTGGCAGAGCACCAGGCTGCGGCCTTCGACCGTGATCTCGGCGTAGTGCGCGATCGAGGCCCAGCCCGGCGCGTCCAGCGTGTCGGGCCCGTCGTTGTTGCCGACGATCAGGTGTTTCTCGCCGTGCAGGCCTGCGAGGATCGCGTGGACCCGTTCGCGCGGGGGCCCGAGGGCGAAATCGCCGAGGTGCCAGACCGTGTCGTCGGGCCCGACGATACGGTTCCAGTTTGCGATCAGCGCGGCATCGTGCGCGGCGAGGTCGGCGAAGGGCCGGCGGTCGAGGCGCAGGATGCGGGGATCGCCGAAATGGGTGTCGCTCGTGAAATAGACCGCCACCGTCCACCTCCGTGCGCTGAACCGCGCGCGCCGTCCTGTCCGATCCGGACCGCATCCCGCAAGGGGTACCTCGATCCGCGCACGGCTATGCGGCGTGCCGAGTCCGCGAAGCACCGAGACGGGGGCTTGCGTGCCCCGGAGCGGAAAGCTAAGACCCCCGAACCCTTCGGGGTGTCGGCGCCGGAACGGCCCGACGACGCAGAGAGCGGACGCGACGGAGTATAGCGCAGCCCGGTAGCGCACCTGTCTGGGGGACAGGGGGTCGCAGGTTCAAGTCCTGCTACTCCGACCAATAAAACGGGACGTCGGCCGCAAGGCCGGTGTCGCCGCTCCGTGAAAAGGCCGGCGCCGCGAGGCGTCGGCCTTTTTCATGCCGGCGATACCGATCGAGGCGACGGCCCCCGCACGCTGCGCAAGCAACGGTTCACCGCCGTGATCGGCCGATCCCAGCCGCGACCTCATCCCGAGGAGCATTCGCGAAGAACAGACTTCGACGGATGCGGTGGCGTGTGCGGGAACGGGACCCTGTCCCGACGCGGTCGCTACGCGCTGCGATCGGACGTGGCGGGACGGCATCCCCGCCTTTTGCCGAACCTCAGCTCTTCTTGCGGAACGCGTCGAGGCTCACGACCTCGGCGCTCGCCTCCGGAGCATCGCCGTCCTTCTTCGCGGCTTTCGCGGCGACGCGCGGCTCCTTCTCGTCCGCCTTGCCGCCGTTCTGCGCGGCGGGGAGTGCGGGCATGACCTTCGGGGCGTTGCTGCCGATCGCCGCGAGCCCGGTCGCCGGAGCGGCCGATCTCGGCTTCATCTCGGTCGGCTCGGAGGCCGCGCCGCGCGGGCCGGCCTTCACAGCGGTCGGCGCGGCGTCCTCGCCGGCGACCTCCGCCGTCTCGGTGAGGTCGAACTTGAGGCCGAACTGGACCGAGGGATCGAAGAACCCCGACAGCGCGTCGAACGGCACCAGCAGGCGCTCGGGCACGCCGGAGAACGACAGCCCAACCTCGAAGCTGTGCTCGGTGACTCCGAGGTCCCAGAACTGGTGCTGCAGGACGATCGTCATGTCCTGCGGGTATTTTTCGCGCAGCGCCTGCGACATCCGCACGCCCGGAGCCTCGGTGCGGAAGGAGACGTAGAAATGGTGCTCGCCCGCCAAGCCCTCGCGGGCGGCGTCGGTCAGCACCTTGCGCACGACGCCGCGGAGCGCGTCCTGGACCAGGAGATCGTAACGGATCAGGTCGTCTGCCATCTGCGGTCGCTCTGTGCGGTCTGCCCGACGACCTGTCGCGCGGGACGCGCACCGGATCGGATGAGAAAGGAAGGCGGCTTCCGTCGCCGGAGGCCGAGATACCAGGCGGCCGGCGCACGGACATCCGACACCTTGCCGACCACCGCGCCGGCGGACCCGCTCGGCCGTCCCGCCCGGCAGCGCCATCGTGTCCGAGGGCGGGGGGCTACGGTGGACGAAGCGGATCCGATAGGTTCGAAGTGACCGGCGCGTCGCGAAGACCGTTCGTCGCCGTCCCGGCCTTGCGACCGGAGCCGAGAACATAGAGGGGATCGCCGCGGTTTTGAAGCCCGATCATGGTGTTCCGACCGTCGACGCCGCCGCACCGTCCGAAGGCGCGGCGCGATGGGCCGCTGCCGGCCGCCTCACCCTCAATCTGGCCGTCCTCGCCGGGATGCTCCTGCTCTATCTGGCGGCGGCCAGCCTGATGGCGCTCGCCACGGTGCGCGTCGGCGCCGACCTCCTGGCGGGGATCGATCCGTTCCTCGACGCCGCGCGGCGGCCCTATCTCGGTGCCACCGAGCTCGCCCGGCGCGAGCTTGCCCTCGACGTGGTGCGGCAGGTCTTCCTCGCCGGCCTCGTCGTGGCCGTCGCCCTGCGCCGGGACGGCGCCGGCTGGCGGCGAAGGCTGGCGCTCGATCGCGAACGCCCGAACGGGCTGCGACCGCTTACGCTGTTGCTGATCCTCCTGCTCTGGCCGGCCGTGCACATCGCCTGGGTGACCGGGACGGCGGAAGCGTTCGGCGCCGCCTTCGGTACCGGCGTGCGGCTCTCGCCCATGCTGAGCCCGGGCGCCGTCGCCGCATGGCTCGGATACGTCGTGGTGCTGGCGCCCGCCGCCGAGGAATTGCTGATGCGCGGCGAAGGTTTCGCGGCGGCCCGCCGCTTCCTGGCGCCGGCCGCCACGATTCTCGTGACGGCGCTCGTCTTCGCCCTCGCCCACGTTTCGGCCTGGGGATTGGCGCGCCCGGTTTCGCTCGCACCGCTGGCGCTAATGCTCGGCTGGCTACGGTGGCGCACAGACCGCCTGTGGCCGTGCATCGCGCTCCACGGCTGGAGCAACCTCGCGCTGATCGCCTACGTGTTGTGGCCGTGATCGCGCCCGTTCAACCCGGCCGGTTGGCCAGCGCTTCGCGAACGGTGCTGGCGACGGATCCGTTGCGCAGGTCGCGCGGTATCAGGACCGCGTCCGGCAACAGGTGCGAGGCGTCCCCCGTCATCTCCTCGTAGAAATCGCTCGCCAGGACGATGCGCAAGCCCGGCCGCAGGGCGCGGGCCTCGACGGCAAGGCGCGAGCAGCACAGGGCGCCTTCCAGCCCCACATCGGCGACCAGAACGTCGACCGGCAGGCCGAGGACGAGGACGGTGAGGGCATCGACGCCGCTGTCGCAGGCGGTCGCCTGGAAGCCCGCGCGGCGGA
>CAZZZJ010000474.1:0-3369 GCA_964658355.1 Beijerinckiaceae bacterium | reverse complement strand
GTCGCCCCGGTCTTGGCCAGCGGGATCGTGGCCTTGACCGCGATCGGCCCGCTCAATTGCGGTGCCGTCGGCAGACCCTTGCGCGCTCGCAAGGCGTCGTCGACGGTCAGGTTGACCAGAACCTCGCCGGTGCCGCCCACCTTGGCCTGATGCATGTCGATGCCGATCGGCGCGCCCGCCAGCTTGGCGTCGCCCTTCAGGGTGAAGCCGCGCGGATCGTAGCTCACGGCGAAGCGGCCGGATTCGAGCTTGTCCTTGCCGACGATCTTGTCGACGGCGAGGTCGCTCAGCGTGCCCGTGACGGCGACCGGCAGGTCGGGCAGGTCGGGTATGTGCTTCAGGTCGAGCGGGAAACCGATGCGCAGGTCCGCCTGGCCCTTCACCGTCGCCGGGTCGAGATCGACTCCCGACAGCGACTTGAACATTTTCGTCTGCAGCAGGGCCGCCAGGGCGTCGGCGCCGCCAGACAGGCGAAGCCCGATCTCGGCCACGACCTTGTCGGGGGTGATCTCCGGGATCACGAAAGCGCCCTCGGAGATGCCCAGCGTGCGCCCGTCGGTCATGCGGATGTCGGCGGTGACGTTCTTGATCCGGGTCGTGCGCCCGGTGATCGTGCCGGCGACGTTCCCCTTGGTCAGCGGCGGCGCGGCGGGCGAGACCTCAAGCGTCGCGTCCGAGACCCGGAAGTCGATATGGACCGCGTTGTCCGGCATCGTGTCGCCGCGCGTGGCGGCGGCGAGTTCGGCGCCGGACATGTCGACGGTGATGTCGACCGCCCCGATGCGGGCGGCGCGCAGCTCGTCGACGAGGTAGTTGCGTGCGCCCGGCGCGATGTTCTCGGGCCAGAGCCGCAGCGCCGTGCGGGCCTCGCTGTCGCTCGCGGTGACGTGGAGCGTGAGGCCGTCGTCGTCCGCGGTGGTGCCGAGGGTGCCGGTGATGTTGCCGTGGATGCCCTCGCCGCTCATGGCGAAGCTGTCGATGGCGATGCCGCCGGCCCGGCCGGTGAGATGCCCGTCCATCGCGGCGATCGTCACCGGCTTGTCCTTGGCCGCAGCGCCGCGCAGCGTGGCGTTCCGGCTCGACAGGGTCGCGGTCCAGGCGAAGGGCTCGTCGGGCTTGGCTTCGGCCCAGGTTCCGGTGAGGTTCACGGCGTTGCCGGCGCCGCGATAGTCGAGTCCGTCGAGCGTCATCACCCGGGCCGCCTCGTCCCAGCTCACCGTGGCCTTCAGGCTCTCGATGGTGACCGGGTTGAAATCCTTCTCCTCGACGAGGACGGTGCCGTCGCTGGTATGCAGCGTCGCCTTCATCGCCTCGATCCGGCCGCCGTCGAGGGCGACATCGGCCCGTGCCGAAAGCTTCAGGTCGGTGGTGACCGGCAGCTTCGACTGGCCGGAAAGCAGCAGCAGGTCGGTGGCCGGCAGGTCGTCGAGGGTGATGATCCCGGTGCGGCGCGTGCCGCCGGCCTCGCGCAGCGTGCCGCCGAAGCGCCACTGTCCGTGCGGCCCGTCGATGCGCAGTTCGAACAGCCGCGCATCCTGGTTCGGGTCGCGGCCGAACAGGCCGTTGACGTGCTCGAACACCGCCCGCTCGCGGGCGTCGTCGTCGATCAAGGTCAGGCGGGCGTTGGTGATGCGGGCGCGGTCGAGCGCACCGACGACGCCGGCCGAATCGAGCACCACGCCGAAGATCGAGGCGGTTGCGGCCGAGAGCGGCGAGACCACGCCGCGTGCCGCATCCACGCTCGGCGGCGTGTGCGGCGAGGCATCGTTGGGGTGGGCGGGCTCGGAGGCGGCGAACGCGATCGAGCCGTCGCGATGGACCAGGGCGGTCATCTGGACGTCGCGGAACTCGATCGACCGTGGCGTCGGCGACAGCCTCAGGAGGCTCCAGGGATCGATGCTGACGAGCGCGAGCGGCGCGCGCACGACGAGGGCGCCCTGCGGGTTGCGGATGTCGAGGCCGGCGACGCGCAGGGCCAGCGCGTTCTCGGAATCGAGCTCGAGCGTGCTGTCCCGCAGGGTGATGCGCCAGCCCGGTCCGATCCGGTCGGCGAGCGCCGCCGACACGCGTTCCGACAGGCCGTCGATCCGCAGGGGCCCGGATGCGAGGCGCATGATCCCGACGCCGAAGCCGGTTCCGAGCACGACGACGAGGGCAACGGCCGTCCACAGGCACCGCCGCGTCCAGCGACGAACCGTCTTGCGCGAACGTTCCGCGCCGGGCGTATCCTCAGGCCGGGCGACTTCCTCAGGCATGAAGACCTTGTATCGGCGCGTCCGCTGGTTCGGAACCTGCGCTCATTCTCGGACGAGATCCTGTGACGAAGGGTTTCCGGAGCGGTTCCGGACCACGCGCCCGAAGTTCGGGCACCGGGCTTTCCGGCTCGGCGCCAAGCACACCATCAATCGGCCGAAAGGATGGCACGATGTCTCTTGCGATGCCCCTCGCCCAAGGCGAACCCGCTCCCGACTTCACCCTACCCGGCTCCGGCGGCAAGACGCTCGCCCTCGCAGATCTCGCGGGTCACAAGATCGTGCTCTACTTCTACCCAAAGGACGACACCTCCGGGTGCACGCTGGAGGCACAGGATTTCAACGCGCGTCTGGCCGACTTCGCCGCCGCCGACGCAATCGTGATCGGCGTCTCGCCGGATCCGGTGAAGAGCCACGACAAGTTCTCGGCCAAGTACGACCTCGCCTTCCCGCTCGCGTCCGACGAGAGCAAGGCGATGCTCGAAGCCTACGGCGTCTGGGTCGAGAAGAGCATGTACGGGCGCAAGTACATGGGCGTCGAGCGGACGACGATGTTGCTCGACCGCGAAGGCCGCATCGCGCGGATCTGGCCGAAGGTGAAGGTGCCGGGACATGCCGACGCGGTGCTGGAGGCCGCCCGCGCGCTCGCCTGAGCCGGTCCCGTATCCTGCGGAAGCAATGCGGATTTTCGGTTTCTTAACCCTGACGGCGCTCGATGCGGTCTTGGCATCGGGCCCGAATCGATGACCCCTTCCGCCAGCGTTCCGCATCGCAAAGGCCGGCTGCTCGCCGGCGCCCTCGTCGTCACCGGCCTCTGGGCCGCGGCGGCGAGTGGTCTGCTGCTGTTCCACGACGACGTGCTTGCCGGCTTCGTCGCCCGGCAGGCCGCGATGCAGGCCGCCTACGAGACCCGCATCGCCGACCTTCGGGCCGAGCTCGATCGCGGCGGCTCGGCACGCTCGGCGGCGCAGATCGCCGTCGCGGCGCGCCTCGACGGGCTTTCCGCAAGGCAGGCCGACCTGGAACGGCGGCAGGCCGTGCTCGCCGGGCTCGCGCGGCCGGCGGCGACGGCCTCGTCCGACGCGATCGATCCTGCGACGACCGGTTCGCTGCCCGG
>CAZZZJ010000473.1:0-3369 GCA_964658355.1 Beijerinckiaceae bacterium | reverse complement strand
TCCGCCACGTCGAGGCCGGCGCGCAGGCCGGCTACAACGGGCGCTGGACGGCGCCCTCCCCCAGGCGCCTGGCGACGCTCTCGCTCGGTTACGCCGACGGTTATCCCCGCGCCGCCAGCGGGCGGGGCCACGCCCTGGTCGGCGGCATCCTTTGCCCGATCCTCGGCCTCGTCTCGATGGACCTGATCATCCTCGACGTGACCGAGGCGCCCTCGGCCGAGCGCGGCGGCGTGGCCACGCTGATCGGCGACGCTCTGGACATCGACACGGTGGGACGGGCCGCCGGCACGATCGGCTACGAGATCCTGACGGGGCTGGGTTCCCGTTACGTTCGCACGTATATCGGGGGCTGACGCCCTCCGCCACCGCGGAGCGGGTCCGGCAGATTCCATCGCGAGCGCATGGCCAAGATCCACCAGACCTTCATCTGCCAGGCCTGCGGCGCGGTCTACAACCGCTGGCGCGGTCGCTGCGAGGCCTGCAACGGCTGGAACACGATCGTCGAGGAGACGCCCGGCGGATCCGGCCCGCAATCCGGCCCGGCCGCGACCCGGCTCGGCCGGGCACGCGGGCGCGTGTTTCCGCTCGAAGGCCTGACCGGCGAGGCAAGGGAGGCGCCGCGCATCCCGTCCGGCATCGGCGAACTGGACCGCGTCACCGGCGGCGGCTTCGTGCGCGGCTCGGTGATCCTGCTCGGCGGCGATCCCGGCATCGGGAAGTCGACCCTGCTGATGCAGGCCTCGGCCGCCATGGCGAGGACCGGTGAGCGCGTGGCCTACATCTCCGGCGAGGAAGCGGTCGGGCAGGTGCGGCTGCGCGCCGAGCGCCTCGGCCTGTCCACCCATCCGGTGGAGCTCGCCGCCGAGACCAACGTCGAGGACATCGTCGAAACCCTGTCGCAGGGGCGCCCGCCCGCCCTCGCGATCATCGATTCGATCCAGACCATGTGGACCGAGACCGTCGAGTCGGCACCGGGAACGGTCACGCAGGTCCGCTCCTCGGCGCAGTCCCTCATCCGATTCGCCAAGACCACCGGTACGGCGGTGATCCTGGTCGGCCACGTCACCAAGGACGGGCAGATCGCCGGGCCACGCGTCGTCGAGCACATGGTCGACGCGGTCGCCTCCTTCGAGGGCGACCAGGGCCACCATTTCCGCATCCTGCGTGCGGTGAAGAACCGTTTCGGGCCGACCGACGAGATCGGCGTGTTCGAGATGACCGACATGGGGCTGGCCGAGGTTCCGAACCCGTCGGCGCTCTTCCTCGCGGGACGCGATCACCAGGCCGCGGGCACGGCGGTCTTCGCCGGCATGGAGGGGACGCGTCCGCTGCTCGTGGAGATCCAGGCGCTGGTCGCGCCCTCGTCGCTCGGGATGCCGCGCCGGGCGGTGGTGGGATGGGATCCCAATCGGCTCTCGATGGTGCTCGCCGTGCTCGAGGCCCATGGCGGCATTCGGTTGGGCACCCACGACGTCTACCTCAACGTCGCGGGCGGCTTGCGCATCTCCGAACCGGCCGCGGACCTCGCGGTCGCGGCGGCCCTCGTCTCGTCGTTGTCAGGCGCGGTGCTGCCGCCGGAGACGGTGTATTTCGGCGAGATCGGCCTCTCCGGCGCTATCAGGCCGGTGGCGCAGGCCGGGGCGCGGCTGAAGGAGGCGCAGAAGCTCGGCTTCGCGAAGGCGATGACGCCGCAGGGTCGGGGCGAGACCACAGACCGCGCGCTCGCGACGGAATCTCTGCGCCACATCGCCGACCTCGTGGCCGGCATCGCCGCCAATGGCCCACGCCGGGTCGGTTCGGGCAAGCGCCGCAACGCGCCACGCGACGCGGACGAGGATTGAGCGGAGGCACTCAATGCCCGGGCGGCGCATCCCAGCGGATCATCCGGGATGGGCCGCGCGTCCGCAGCGGGCGTCGGTCCGGACGCCGGAACGCCATCGTCAGGAAAGCGAACGCGCAAAACAAAACCGCCGCGAACAGCCACTCGATTGTCATCACGCACTCCGCAACGTTCGATGCCGCCGCTCGTCAGTTTCTTTCGACGGGTGATCCGAGTTCTCAAGCTCGGCTGATCAGTCCAGTTTGGGATAGCGCGCAATCCGCACGCGCTTGTGGCCTCGATGCAACAGTTTTGATCGGGCCGGCTGGTCACCTCGGGACTGCTCATCACTCGGATGCCGTTTCGACGATTTCACGACGCGGGCTTTGATCTTGCGCGTGCGAGACGCTTCGCGGCCATCTGGATCGGCTCGTAGAAACGGACAGGCGGTGCGAGCTGTCGGTCGGCCGATCTCGTCCGCATCGGCACGCTCGATCGCGGATGTCGGGATGTATCGGTCCCGTTCCGCCAGATGGCGGTCGGCGTCGAGGGTGACGGCCGAGTTTCGTCGCGATATAAAGCCCGCGCGGTCCAGGGGAGCCGCAGAACGCAGCGCTTTCGTCGTGGCACCTCCCCATCCGATCCGAACCCGCAGATGCCGTTTTCCGTCCTCGATCTGGTGGTGCTCGGCATCGTCGTGATTTCCGCGCTGCTGGCGGCCGTCCGCGGCGTCACGCGAGAGGTGCTGGCGATCATCGCCTGGGTCGCCGCGGCCGCGGTCGCGTGGTCGCTCTACCCGATGCTGCTGCCAACCGTGAAGCAGCACGTGACCAGCGATACCGTCGCGCTCGTCGCCTCGATCGCGGCGATCTTCCTCGGCACGCTGATCGTGGTCTCGATCATCACCGTGAAGATCTCGGACGTGGTGCTCGACTCGCGCATCGGCGCGATCGACCGGTCGCTCGGCTTCCTGTTCGGCGCCGCCCGCGGCTTCCTGATCTGCGTGATCGGCTGGGTGTTCCTGTCCTGGCTGGTGCAGGGCAAGGTGCCGACCTGGGCGACCGAGGCGCGCTCACGCCCGATGCTCGAGAAATCCGGCGACGCGCTCGTGGCGCAGCTGCCCGAGAATCCCGAAGGTTTCCTGAAGCAGTTCAAGAAGCCGAAGGTGGACACCCCGCAGAACGAACCGGTCGATGCGCCGGCCGAGACCGAGGCGCCGGCACGCCAGGCCGCTCCGGCCACGCCCGCGCCGCGTCGCTGAGCACGCCTGCCGCGCCCAGAAGTCGGCCGAGCTGAGCATATGTTGCCGGGGTGACCCTGCCTTGCGTCGCGCCCGCCTTGGTTGCGGTGCTGCGAGGCCTCAGATAACGCCTTGACCAGGGCGCCGCGGGGGCCGGCGACGCGAACGCGTCCCGGGCCTGCGTGCGGACGGCAACCAGGGATCGGCCTCAAGCCATGTCACACCACGCCGCAACCGTGGATTCCGTGTTCGATCCCGAGACCGACGGCGACACGCTGCGCGAGGAATGCGGCGTCTTCGGCATCTTCGG
>CAZZZJ010000472.1:0-3372 GCA_964658355.1 Beijerinckiaceae bacterium | reverse complement strand
GCCGCCGAGGACGAGGCACCTCCGAACGGATGCAGGATCTTGCTGACGATGCTGCCGAGTAGGCTCATGAGATAACTCCCTCGATCGAAACCGCGAAGACGCGCCGCGGTCGCGTGACAACGGGAGCCGGACCGGCCTGTTCCGATCGAGCCTTAACGGAAAAGCGGCAGGCCGAGGCCGGCGAGCAGGCAGACGCCACTCCATCGTTCCAGCGTCTGCGCACGCTCTGCATCACGCGTCGAAAGACCCGCAAGACCGACGCCACAGGTAAGGCAAGCGAAGCTCAGCATCGCGACGATCGTTCCCAATACGATTTTCTCTTGGATTCAGTTCTAATTTATCTACTCAGCAACGAATAGCAACAATTTCGTGAACTGTGGATATCCGCAAGCGGTTTTTTCAAACGGTTCAGACTTCACAACCGAAAGGTGAATTGCGGACTTGTCGATCTTTCTGTGAAAACCTCGCTAAGGTTGCGGCGACGCCGCGCCCCGAGGCATGCTCTTCCCCGCCTGCCAAGCTTCGCCGAAGCCTGTCGCGGCCGGCCGATTTGAAGTTTCGCCGGCCTGTGGCATGGGAGCGGCCGAAACCGAAGCGGCTCCCATTCCGAGCCCGGACATCCCGAGCCCATGCGTCATCTTCCCCATCGCCGGGCGATCCTCCGCCGGACCGTCCTCGCCGCACTCCTGCTCACCCTTGGGGCGAGCGCCGCAGCGGCACAGACCGCACCGGTCCCCGTCCGGATCGGCGTGATCCCGGTGATCGGTGCGGCCCCGGTCTTCGTCGCCAACGGCGAGGGCTGGCTGGAGGCCGCCGGACTGAAGCCCGGCTTCACCACCTTCGAGTCCGGACCGAACATGATCCAGGCGCTCGCCTCGGGGACGATCGACGTCTACGTCGCCGGCATCGCGCCGCTGGCGGTCGCGCGCACCAAGAACATCGACGTGCGCGTGGTCGCGGCGACCGCGGTCGAGGAGATGGTCTTCGTCGCGGGCCCGAAGCTCGCCCCCTACTTCGCGGCGACCGCCGACAAGGCGGAGGCCTTCCGCCGCTATCGCGAGAAGGAAGGCCGCGCCGCCCGCCTCGCGACGCAGCCGCCGGGCTCGGTGCCGAACACGACCTTGCAGCACTGGCTGTGGCAGGTGGCCAAGACCGACAAGACGAATGCCGAGGTCGTCGCCATGGGGATCGACGCGACGCAGCAGGCGCTGCTGGCCGGCGCGGTCGACGGCGCCTCGATCCGCGAGCCGGCGCTGACGATCGTGCAGCAGCGCAACCCGGCGATCACGCTGATCGCCACCGGCGCGGAGATGTTCCCCGACCAGCCGGGTACCGTGGTCGCGGTCTCGGGCGCCTTCGCCGACAGGAACCCGGCCGCGGTTCAGGGGCTCGTCGACGCGCTGGTGAAGGCGACGGCCTTGCTCAAGGCCGACCCGGCCCGTGCCGCGCCGCCGGTGGAGAAGGCGCTCGGCAAGGGTATCACCGATCTCGCGACCATCCGGAAGGCGCTGTCCTCGCCGGCCGCGAAGTTCACGGCCGACCCGCGCACGATCATCGAGGCGACGAAGAAGATGCAGGCCTACCAGGTCAGTATCGGTACGCTCGACAGGGACGTGCCGATCGACGGCCTGTTCGTGCCGAGCTTCTACGAGAAGGCCGTCGCGCACTGACCTTCCTCCGTTCGATCCTGCTCTCTGCCGCCGGGCTCGCTGCCTTCCTGCTCGTCTGGGAGGCGGCACCGCGCCTCGGGCTGATCAATCCCGCCTTCCTCCCGCCGCCGAGCACGATCCCGGCGGCGTTTCTCCGCGAGATCGAACTCGGCGTGTGGTTCGCGGCGGTGGCATCGAGCCTCAGCCACTACCTCGTCGGCCTTTCGGTCGGCGCGGGCGCCGGGATCGGGCTCGGCCTCGTCGGCGGCATGTCGCGGACCTTCGAGGCGGCGACCGCCTGGGTCGTGCGCCTGCTCCGCCCGATTCCCGGTCTCGCATGGGTGCCCTTCGCCATCATCTGGTTCGGCGTCGAGCCGTCGGCCGCGGTCTTCATCATCGCCATCGGCGTGTTCTGGATCGTCTTCTTCGCGACGCAGGGGGCCGTCCGCGGCGTCGACCGCGACCTGATCGAAGTGGCGCAGGCCTTCGGATTCCGCTCGGCACCAGCACGGCTGACGAAGATCCTTCTGCCGGCGGCGACTCCCGGCATCCTCGTCGGCCTGCGCACGGCTCTGGGCCAAGCCTGGATGGCGGTGGTCGCGGCCGAGATCTTCGGCGTGCCGGGCGTCGGGCAGCGGATGATGCAGGCCTCCAGCCTGCTCTCGACCGACATCGTGGTGGTGTACATGCTCACCATGGCCGGCCTCTACGGCGTGTTCGACTCCGCCTTCGTCGCCCTGCAGGGCTGGCTCCTGCGCTGGCGGGCCTGAGAGCATGGCAGCCGACGCCGAAAGACCCATGAGCGACACGATCATCGCCTTCCGCGGCTTGAGCCTCGCCTACGACCGTGCGGGGACCCGCAACGTGATCCTGTCCAACCTCGACCTGACGGTGGCGCGCGGCGAGTTCCTGGTGATCGTAGGGGAGTCGGGCGTCGGCAAGTCGACGCTGCTGCGGGTGCTGATCGGTCTCGCCGAGCCCAGTTCCGGCACGGTGACGCTCGCCGCGCGGCCGGGGTGCCGCACGCCGATGGCCCTGGTGTTCCAGGATGCGCGCCTGCTGCCGTGGCGGCGGGTCGTCGACAACGTAACGTTCGGTCTTGAGAACAGCGGCCTGTCGCGGGCCCAGCGCCGCGCGAAGGCCGATGAAATGCTGGCGCTCGTCGGCCTCGGCGATCTCGGCCTGCGCTGGCCGCATCAACTCTCGGGCGGGCAGCGCCAGCGCGTCGCCATCGCTCGCGCCCTCGCGGTCGATCCCGACGTGCTGCTCATGGACGAGCCGTTCTCGGCGCTCGACAGCTTCACCCGCGAGGGATTGCAGGACGAGGTTCAGCGGATCCAGGCCGCGACCGGCAAAACCGTGCTGTTCGTGACGCACGACATCGACGAGGCGGTGACGCTGGCCGACCGCGTCGTCGTGCTGGCCGGCAAGCCCGGGCGTGTGGCGGCGGAGGTGCGAATCGATCTGCCGCGTCCGCGACGGCGACGCGACGGCGCGCTGCTGGAGGCGGCGCGGCGACTGCGAAGCGAGCTGTCGCGCGATTCGGCGGAGCTCTGACGCGGTCGTCAGAAACTTCATCCATGATCATTGGATCACGGAAAAGGCTCTATCTCTTTGTGTGGTCAAATTTTTTTGCGCCGAACCGGCGACCGCTTCGGCGAAAGACGCTCTAGGTCGTGAACTCATAACGGGATTTGGATCAGGACGAGGATCACCGGGTTTC
>CAZZZJ010000471.1:0-3382 GCA_964658355.1 Beijerinckiaceae bacterium | reverse complement strand
CTGTCGCGCGCCGTGATGGGCAACATCCGGCAGAACCTGTTCTTCGCCTTCGCCTACAACGCCGCCGGGATCCCGATAGCCGCTGGGGTGCTCTACCCGAGCTTCGGCCTGCTGCTCTCACCCGTCGTCGCGGCGGCGGCGATGTCGCTCTCCTCCGTCAGCGTGATCGGGAACGCCCTGCGCCTTCGCGCCGTGCGGCTGTGATGGTGTCGAGCCAAGCCATCCGGGCGGATCGGCGAGGCGTTGTGCGATGGGCCATGACGAACGGCGTTCGGATTTCGATCTCGGTCACGGGCGCGGTCCGGTCTCGCCGCCACGTTTCCTTGGCCGTAAGGCAAGAGGTGTTGGACCTTTCGCGACATCGACCTCGGCCGGGCACAACTGATCCAGGATCTGGAGCAGGGTTTCGGCGTCGACGGGGAAGGGATCCTCGACCTCGTCGACCGGATGAGCGGCCTGCGCCGTACCCTCGGCCATCTCGCGGCGGCGATCCGACGGGAGCCGGACCCTATCCGGGACCGGATCGCGGACGGGGCCCTGGAGGCGGCGCGCAAGGGCGGCCATAACCCCGATCCACAGTTGAGACGGTGCGGGCAGCCACCGTCGTCGGTGCGCTGCCCGGGCGATCAGGCCGCGGTCATCGAACCAGGATGGAGTGCCGCGCCGTCTTTGCCTCCGCCGGGCACGACGGGATCGGGCGCCGGGTAAGCCGTTTCCGGGGCATCCTCGCCGAATGCCGGGGACGACGCTCGTGGTGGCCGGCCGTCCCGACGTGTCAGTGGGCCATCAGCACGGGTATGCCGGCGTTCTCGACGACATGCCGCGTGACGCCGCCGAGCAGGAACTCCCGCACGCGGCTATGGGTGTAGGCGCCCATGGCGAGCATGGAGGCACCCTGGCGCTCGGCCTCGGCCAAGATGGCGGCGCCGACCGGGGCTCCGTCCGCGACCGGCAGGGTGACGGCCTCGGCCACGACCCCGTGCCAGCTCAGATAACCGCACAGGTCCGCGGCCCGGGTCTCGTCGAAACGCTCGGTCCTGGCATGCACGACCGTGACGCGCGTGGCCTCGTGCAGCAGGTCGATGGACTGACCGACCAGTCGCGTCGCCTCCAAGCTGCCGTTCCAGGCGATCACGACGTGGTGCAGCAGGTCGTACGGGACGGTCTCGCCCACCATCAGCGTCGGCCGCCCGACCGAGAATAGCGCGGTGTCGAGCGCGCGCCCCGTGAAGGGTAGCTTAGGATCGGGCCGGTCGACGATGACCAGGTCGTTGACGCGCCCGGCCAGCGTCAGGAGGGGTTCGACCTCGCCGCTGAGCTCCGTCCAAGTCACGAAGGTGGCGTCGAGGCGTTCGGACTTCGCATTGAACGCCACCTTCTCGCGGAGGCACCATGCCAGCAGGGCCGCCTTGCCGTCGGCCGCCGCCTCGCGCAGGCCCCGTTGGATGGCCTCGATGCTGGCTTCGTCGAGGGGGGCGAGGCTCGCGAAGCCGGTCAGCATATGGTCCAAACCGGGTGCCATGAAGCGCACGCCGATATGGGCCTGAAGCCGTCGACCGAGACGAAGGGCGGCATCGAGCCGACGGCTCGGATCGATGCCCGGGGCGGTCGGGACGAGCAGGCAGCGCATGTACATCGGAAGGTTTCCTCGCTTGGCGTGACGGCGAATTTGGGTCGAAGTGGTCGCGGACGCTGATGGTCCGAGCCACGGCATCGCCCCGCTGCGGCTGGTGACCCCAGACCGCCACGAGCTGCGAACCGGTCGCAAGGGCGCCTGCCGCGCCGCCTGATGGTCGGACGGACGCATCGCCTCGACGATGGTGGCCCCGAGTTCCGCTTCGTGGCTGCCGATCCGACGGGCGTCGGCGGCCACGACATGGCGTTCGATGGCGGAACTGAGCTCGCCGTCCACCGCCCCATCGCCGTGCCGAAAGGCCTCCATCCCGGCGGTCGCACAGGCCAAATCCTGTCCATGCGACGCATCCGCGAAAACGCCGACGGCACCAATCAGAGCCCCGTTCCGTGCAGGTCCTCCCGGGTCGGCATCTCGCGTCCGAGCGCCGGCAACTGCCCGTCCATCGAGGCGGAGATGTCGATGGTCGCGGTCGCCACGACGCGTCCCTGCGTCCCGTGATGGTGCTCGCGCATGCGGGCGGACAGGACGTCCATCGCGCCGGCCTTGCCGGTGTCGTGCCCGACCATGGCGGTGCGTGGCGCGTTCGCGAGGGCGGCGGAGATGCGGTCGTAGTCGCCGATGTCCTCGGGCACGCGCCGCCCGCGGTAGTTGTCGTCCTGCTTGTGTAAGAGGTGATGGATGTCGTCTTTCGGGTCGTAGGGCCGCAGAGTGGTCTCGGTCTCGCCGCAAGCGGTCTCGGAAGCGAGGCGATAGATCCGCGCCTCGTCGTGGTGGACGACGCTGAGGGCATCGCTGTCGGCCGTGACCGGCGCGGCCTCGAGGATCTCCGTCGCGTGGGGCGACAGTCCGGTGTCCTGCATCAGGTGGCGCAGGTGCTCGACCTCGCGCGGGTCCATGTCCTTGTCCCGCGGGCTGAGGAAGGTCGCGGACCGGCCGGCCAGCGTGAAACCCCACCTTTCGTCGCGCTTCTCCTCGGCGCTTCCGATCCGCCTGACGAAGGCGATCACCGCGCGCCGTTCCGGGTTGTGGCTGGTCGGGTGATGGAAGGTCCGGCCGAGGACGGCCCGGTTGTGGCCGTGGATCTGGGCGTTGATCATCGGAAGGGGTTCCTGACGGATTCCGCACCGGGCAGTCTGCCCGATGCGGTGGCGTTCCGAGGTTCGGGGCCGATCAGACGACGCGGATATCGTTGTCGACCGTCGTGGCGCCCGGTGCGCCCCAGGCCGTCCATCCCGCCATCTGGCGGTCGTACCAGGTGTGGACCGTGCCGCTCAGGTGGACGACGCCGCCGACCGCGCTGACATTGATGGTCTTCGGATCGTACCAGCTCCGATGCAGGGCATCGGTGATGTCGGCGCTGATGTCGGAGGCGTTCGGGCGCGGCTTGATCGTCACGTTGTTGGCGATGCCGACGACGCCGAGCATCCCGCGGATGTCGTGCTCCGCCGCCGCCTTCTGGTACTGCCACTCGACCTGACCGGTCAGGGTGACCCACCCCTTCTGGACCACCACCTTCACGGCCTCGTCGGGGACGGAGACGTTCCAGTCGAGGCGCTGGACCACGGCGATGGCGATCTCGTCGTCGTTCTTGCGGGCATGCAGGGGAAGGCGGACCTCGATCTCCTCGGCGACCGCGCGGACGCCCTTCACCCGGCCGGCGGCCTTCTCCGCGGCGTACTTCTCCATGTAGTTCTGGACGTGCCCGGTCAGGGTCACGACGCCGTCCTTGGCGGTCACGCCGATATG
>CAZZZJ010000470.1:0-3400 GCA_964658355.1 Beijerinckiaceae bacterium | reverse complement strand
TCGCCGCCCTGATCACCGGCCACGTCGCCGACACCTACGACCGGCGCCTCGTCGCCGCAGCCGCGTTCGCGGTGCAGGCGGCGACCAGCGCGGCCCTGCTCGCCTATGCCTGGAGCGGCGCGAGCGCGGTGTGGCCGGTCTACGGTCTCGTCGTGCTGATCGGGACGGCGCGCGCCTTCGCCAACCCGGCACTGCAGGCCTTGCTGCCGACATTGGTGCCGCGCGACCTCTTCGGCTCGGCGATCGCCTGGAACGCCTCGCTCTGGCAGAGCGCGTCGGTACTCGGGCCGGCGCTCGGCGGCTTTCTCTACGCGCTCGGGCCGAAGGTGGTGTTCGGCTCGGCGTCAACCAGCTTCACCCTCGCGGCGATCGCCACCGCGGCGATCCGATTCCGTCCGGCGGCGGTCGCCGAGCGCCCGCCGGTGACCTGGGCGACGCTCTCGGCCGGCATCGGCTATATCCGCGCCCACCCGGTCGTGCTCGGCGCGATCAGCCTCGACCTGTTCGCGGTCCTGCTCGGCGGCGCCACGGCCCTGCTGCCGATCTTCGCCGCCGAGGTCCTGCATGTCGGCCCGCTGGGCCTCGGAGCATTGCGCAGCATGCCGGCGGCCGGCGCCGTGCTGATGGCCGTCGTCCTGGCCTACCGGCCCCTGCGGCGCCATGCGGGCGTGCGGATGCTGCGCGCCGTGGCGGTGTTCGGCCTCGCGATCATGGTGTTCGGCCTCTCGACCTCGTTGCCCCTCTCGATGGCATGCCTGTTCGTCACGGGGGCCGCGGACATGATCAGCGTCTATGTTCGCCAGACCTTCGTCCAGGGCGAGACGCCGGACGCGATGCGCGGCCGCGTCTCGGCGGTCAACACCGTCTTCATCGGTGCCTCGAACGAGCTCGGCGAGTTCGAGTCCGGCTCGGTCGCCGCGCTGATCGGAGCGGTGCCTGCGGTGGTCGTCGGCGGTGCCGCGACCGTCATGGTCGCCGTCCTGTGGGCCCGGATCTTCCCGGCCTTGCGAGCCCGCGACCAGCTGCTCCGCGAGAGCTGAGGCGATCGTCCGGCGCCGGCCAACGGCCACGGTGACCCATTCCGGCCCGGATGCCCTGATCTACGCCCCGTGCCCGGGCCGTCCGGGCTCTCGGAGGAGTCCGATTTTGCTGGTTCGTTCCCTGTTCGCCGTGATCCTGTCCACCACCGCTGCCGTCGCGGCGCCGAACGCGACGGCCACGCCCGATCGCGCGGCGCTGAAGCAGAACTGCACCGGCGACTACCTCGCCCTGTGCAGCGAATTCGCGCCCGACAGTGCCGAGGTCCACGCCTGCTTCAAGCAGAACCGCACCAGTCTGTCTCCGAATTGCCAGGCCGCGATCGGCAGCTACGTGAAGGCGCAGAAGCGGGGGTGAGGCAGAGCCTTCGTCCGACCACTGGTGGATCGGGTGCCTGAAAGCGACGACACCCGTCACGTCGCGTCTCCAGCGACGCCGCGTGGCCGATGATCCCGTTTCGCTTGCGGTCAGGCGTTGCGACGCGATGGCGGCACATCCGACAGGCGTTTGACCGGCAGGCGTGCCGATCAGACGGTCAATTGCGAATCGGTCATTCCCGCGTAGCAAGCGGCGCAGCCGAACGCCGATCCGGTCACACGGCGGCGCGATACCGGCCAGACCGAACGCACCGCGCTGGCGCAAGCGCTGCGCGCTCGCGAAGGACGCCATCCCGATGGCTGTTGTGGGCCAAGCCCAGAGCCCGACTGGTCGGTCGCCCACAAGCTCCGACGCCTACTTCCCCGCCAGCAGCGGCGACCAGGTCGGGTCCGATGCGTAGGACGGTGTCGGGACCGGTGCTTCCACCTTTCCGGTGATATCGACCATGTAGAGCTTGGGTCCGCCCTGGCCGCCGGGATCGCGGAAGAACAGCACGTACTGGCCGTTCGGCGCGAAGGTCGGACCCTCGTTGTGGAAGCCCTCGGTCAGCACCCGCTCGCCGGAGCCGTCGGGCTTCATCACGCAGATGGCGAAGCCGCCCTTGCGCTGGCGGGTGAAGGCGATGAGGTCGCCCTTGGGCGACCAGGCCGGCTGCGAGGCCGACCCCTCGCCGAACGAGATCCGGTGCGGGCTCGAGCCGTCGGCGCCCATGACGTAGACCTGCTGCGAGCCGCCGCGGTCGGATTCGAACACGATCTGCCCACCGTCCGGCGAATAGGTCGGCGAGGTGTCGATGGCGTTGCCGTTGGTGATCGAATGCTGCGCCTTGGACGCGATGTCCATGGTGACGATGTCGGCGTTGCCGCCCTGCTGCACGCTCATCACCAGGCGTCGGCCGTCCGGCGAGAAGCGCGGGCTCGCGCTCATCGAGTCGAAGTTGCCCATCGCCGTCCGGCTGCCGGTCTCGAGGTTGATCACCTGCACCCGCGGCTGGTGGCCGCTGGCCTGCGCCATGAAGGCGATGTCCTGCGTGGAGGGCGAGTAGCGCGGGGCGACGATGGCGTTCTCGCCGGTGGTGAGCGCGCGCACGTTCGCGCCGTCTTGATCCATGACCATCAGGCGCTTGCGGCGATTCTCCTTGGGGCCCGATTCGTCGACGAAGGCGATGCGGCTGTCGAACCAGGGGCCGAGGCCGGTGATCTTGGTGTAGACGCTGTCGGAGATCAGGTGTCCGGCACGCCGCGCATTGGCGGCGTCGGTGCCGTATTGCTGGCCGGTGATCTGCTGGCCCGAGGTCACGTCCCAGAGGCGAAACTCGACCTTCAGCCGGCCCGACGCGTCGCGCGAGACGCGGCCCGTGACGAGACCCTGGACGCCGGTGGCGCGCCACCGCTCGAAATTGGGCGCGGCGTCGAAGTTCGGCGCCTCCGGGAAACGGCCTTTGTCCAGCGGCAGGAAGTAGCCGGAGCGGCGCAGGTCGTTGGTCACCACGCTGGAGACGAGGCCGCCGAGGTTCGGATCGCCCGAGAAGTCGGTCACCGCGATCGGCATCGGCTGGAAGGCGCCCCCGCCGATGCGGAGCTGGAGCTGGGCCTGCGCCGGCGCGGCGAAGCCGATCGTCGCCAGCAGCAGCAGCGCGAGACCATAGAGGGCGGCGGGCAGGTGCCGGGCCCGGGTGAGCGATCGATGCAGCATGGGTCTGGTCCGGTAGCGGTGGGACGGGCGCCGGCGAGGTCTTCGTCGGGTCTGGGCGTCAGGTCGCGGTAAACTCGAACTCCGCGTTGATCGCCTTCCAGTCGTTGTAATAGGGCTGGTACTGCGCCGGGATCTTGTAGGGCGCGCAACGGCGCACCGCGCGGAGCGCCGCCTGCGCGATCGACTGGTCGACCGAGCTCGATCCGCCGCGCATGATCCGCGGCTCGGTCGAGAGCGAGCCGTCGGCGTTCAGGCGGATGTCGAGCACCGGCAGCACCACGCCCTGCGT
>CAZZZJ010000469.1:0-3403 GCA_964658355.1 Beijerinckiaceae bacterium | reverse complement strand
CTCGGCCGAGGATATCGTGCTCATGCCGCCTGACGCCTTTGGCTTGATGAACGAATTTGTAGTAACGAGGGCGGCGTGGAGACTCGCTTCGACTGGGATCCTGTGAAAGCCGCCTCCAATGAGCGGCAGCACGGCATCGACTTCGACAGTGCCCTGGCCGCCTTCGGTGACCCGTTCGCCCTGCTACGATTCGAGCGTGTCGAGGATGGCGAGCAGCGCTGGCAGACCATTGGAGCAGCAAGGGGATATCTGCTGCTGCTCGTCGTCCACACGATTCGGGAGACGATGGAGAATGGAGAAGAGATTGAAGTCGTCCGCATCATCTAGGCCCGCAGAGCCGATCGCTCGGAGAGACGGCGTTATGAAGACGAAGCTCGTTAGCCGATACGTGGATTTGGCCGATCTGCCGCCCCTCACCGACGCGCAGAAAGCAAAGCTCGAGGCCCTCGCGGCGATGCCGGACGAGGCGATCGACTACAGCGACATCCCGCCCCTGACGGAGGCGTTCTGGGCGAACGCCGTGCGCAACCCGTTCTACCGGCCGGTCAAGACCTCGACGACGGTGCGGATCGATGCCGACGTGCTCGCTTGGCTGCGGGCGCAGGGGCGCGGCTACCAGACCCGCATCAATGCAATCCTGCGCCGCGAGATGCTGGCGGCTCTGAAGAAGGGCTGAGGCCCTCACTCGGCCGCCTCCCGCGCCTCGGGCGTCTGCCCGGCGCCGTAGCTTCGCGTCGGCTCGGGGAAGCCGCAGGACGTGCCGTCCACGACCTTGACCTGATCCTCCCAGGGCAGCCTGTACCGGCCGGCCGCGAGGTCGTGCATGTAGGTGTAGGGGCAGTCCTGCGCGCCGCCCTTCACCGCCGTGTAGCCGCGGTGACCGAACTGGTAGATGTTGTTCTCGACGCCCCAGTGGAGGCGCGCCTCGCGCACGAGGTCGGGCCGGACCTCGGCGGTGATGATCTCGTCGACGCGGCCGGTGGTGCCGTGGGCGAGGATCGCCCCGTCGAAGTTGCAGATCATGCCCTCGCCCATCGAGTCGAAGGTGCCGTCGGAGCCGCACAGGCAGACGTTGGCGGTGACCATCAGGTTGCAGAAGGCGTTCGACTGGTTGGTGAAGCGCCAGGATTCGCGGATCGGCGCGGTGTAGCCGGCCGTGCGGATCATGATCTCGGCGCCCTTGTAGGCGCATTCGCGCGCCATCTCCGGGAACATGCCGTCGTGGCAGATGATCAGCGCGAGCTTGGCGCCCTTCGGCCCGTCGATCACCGGGATGCCGAGGTCGCCGGGCTCCCACGGCTCGACCGGCACCCAGGGGTGCATCTTGCGATAGTACAGCTTCACGTCGCCGGCATCGTCGATGATCAGGCCGGTGTTGTAGGGGGCGCCGTGGGGGTTGAACTCCATGATGGAGAAGCAGCCCCAGATCCGGTTGTCGACGCAGGCCTTGCGGAAGGCGGCGACCTCCGGCCCGTCCATCCGGCACATCATCTCCGGGCGCGTGTCCATCGACAGGCCGTGGAGCGCGTATTCGGGGAAGACCACGAGGTCCATGCTCGCCATGTTGGCCCGCGCCTTGGCGACCATCGCGACGATCCGGTCGGTCTGCGCGCCTAGGTCGGCAGGCGTCTCGATCTTCGGCAGCTTCAGTTGCACGAGGCCGAGGACCACGCCGTTCGGGGATTTGTTCAGACCGCCAAGACCGTTCATGAGAACCGACCGTTCATGAGAAGCGCTATTTCGAGAGGGAGAGTTCGCCCGGCGCGCCGGCCAGCGCCCGGTCGGGCGACGAGGTGGCGACCAGCAGGGCCAGCGTGAGGACGTAGGGGGCTGCGTAGTACAGGTAGTAGCCCTGCGTGACGCCGACCGATTGCAGCGCCGGCCCGAGCGCCCCGGCGCCGCCGAACAGCAGGGCCGCCCCGAAGCACGCGAGCGGGTTCCAGCGGGCGAAGATCACCAGGGCCACCGCCATCAGGCCCTGCCCCGAGGAGATCCCCTCGTTCCAGGAGCCCGGATAGTACAGGGACAGATAGGCGCCCCCGATCCCGGCGAGCACGCCGCCGGCCGCCGTCGCGAACAGGCGCACGCGGTCGACGTCGTAACCCATGGCCCGCGCCGCGTCGGCGCTGTCGCCGACGACGCGTACGATCAGGCCGGCCTTGGTGTTGCGGAACGCCCACCACAGGAAGACGGCCAGCGCGGCGCCCGCCAGAAACAGCACGTTGACGCGCAACGCCGCCTGGATCTGCGGCACGTCCGACCAGAACCCGAACGGGATCGCCGGCAGCGGCGGGGCCGAGGGCTGGATGAAGGCCTTGCCGAAGAAGAAGGCCAGCCCGGTGCCGAACAGCATCAGCGCGATGCCGACCGCCACGTCGTTGACGCGCGGCAGGCGGCAGACGAACCCGTGCAGCAGCCCGAAGGCGCCGCCCGCGAGGCCCGCGACGGCCACGCCCGCCCAGGGCGAACCGGTGAGCACGGCGGTGGCGTAGGCCGACATCGCGCCGAAGACCAGCGTGCCTTCGAGGCCGAGATTGATCCGCCCCGAGCGCTCGGTGATGGTCTCGCCGAGGCTGACGAACAGGAACGGCGTCGAGACGCGGATCGCGCCGCCGACCACCGCGATCAGGACGCTCCAGAGCCCGAGATCGCCGCTCATCGCCGCTGCCCCGTTGCGCTCATGAGACCACCGCCGCCGTGCTCATGCCGCGGCTCCCGCCGGCAGGGCGGCGGCCGCGCGCTTGGTCGCCCACAGGTGCGGACTGAACACGAGCAGGCGCCCGTAAAGCGTCTCGCTCACGAGCACCACGAGGAAGAGCAGACCCTCCAGGACCAGCACGGTGGCGTCGGGCAGCTGCATCCTGCGCTGGATCAGCCCGCTCGACGCCTCGATCCCGCCGAGCAGGAAGGCGACCGGCAGGATCGCGATCGGGTTCTGGCGGGCGAGGAACGCGACGAGGATGCCGGTATAGCCGTAGCCGGCCGCCAGCGTGCCGTTGGCCGTGCCCTGCACCGCGACCACCTCGAAGAACCCGGCGAGCGCCGCGAAGGCGCCGCCGAGCGCGGTGAAGCCGACGATCAGGCGCCCGACCGGCAGCCCCTGGATCTGCGCCGCGCGGACGTTCCCGCCGGCGATCCGCGCGGCGAAGCCGAGCGTCGTCCGGTCCATCAGCACGTAGGCGACGAGACAGGACAGGACCCCGATCCCGAGGCCCCAATGCACCCCGACCCACGGCATCGGCGCCAGCATGAAGGCGTCGCCGACGGGCAGCGTCGAGGGCTTGTTGAGGCTCGCCGGATCGCGAAACCAGCCCTCGATCAGGTGGTTGGCGAGCGCGATGGCGATGTAGGACAGGAGCAGGCTCGAGATCGTGGCGTTGACGCCGCGATAGGCCTGGAGGAA
>CAZZZJ010000468.1:0-3403 GCA_964658355.1 Beijerinckiaceae bacterium | reverse complement strand
TGGACCGCCTCGTCTGCGGCGACGTCGGCTTCGGCAAGACCGAGGTGGCGCTGCGTGCCGCCTTCGCGGCGGCGATCTCGGGGCGGCAGGTCGCGGTGGTGGTGCCGACCACCCTGCTCGCCCGCCAGCATTTCCGCACGTTCAGTGAGCGCTTCAAGGGCCTGCCGATCCAGGTGGCCCAACTCTCGCGCTTCGTCTCGGCGGCGGAGATGAAGCAGGTCCGCGCCGGGCTGGCCGACGGCACCGTCGACATCGTCGTCGGCACGCACGCGCTGCTCGCCAAGGCCATCGCGTTCAAGGAACTCGGCCTGATCATCGTCGACGAGGAGCAGCATTTCGGCGTCAGCCACAAGGAACGCCTGAAGGCGCTCCAGGCCGACGTGCACGTGCTGACCCTCTCGGCGACCCCGATCCCGCGGACCCTCCAGCTCGCCATGACCGGCGTGCGCGACCTCTCGATCATCGCGACGCCCCCGGTCGATCGCCTGGCGGTCCGCACCTTCGTGACCCCGTTCGATCCGCTGACCATCCGCGAGGCGCTGCTGCGCGAGCGCTACCGCGGCGGGCAGTCGTTCTACGTCGTCCCCCGCATCGAGGACCTCGCCGAGGTGAAGCGCTTCCTCGACACCGAGATGCCCGAGACCACCGTCGCGGTCGCCCACGGGCAGATGGCGGCGGGCCAGCTCGAGGACGTGATGACCGCGTTCTACGAGGGCAAGTACGACGTGCTGCTCTCGACCACGATCGTCGAATCCGGCCTCGACATCCCCACCGCCAACACGCTGATCGTCCACCGGGCCGACATGTTCGGCCTGGCGCAGCTGTACCAGCTCCGCGGCCGCGTCGGGCGCTCGAAGGCCCGCGCCTACGCCCTGTTCACGACCCCGGCCAACCGCACGCTCAGCGCCCAGGCCGAGCAGCGCCTGAACGTGCTGCAGACCCTCGACACGCTCGGCGCCGGCTTCCAGCTGGCCTCCCACGACCTCGACATCCGCGGCGCCGGAAACCTCCTCGGCGACGCGCAGTCCGGCCACATCAAGGAGGTCGGCTACGAGCTCTACCAGCAGATGCTCGAGGACGCGGTCACCGCGCTCAAGGCCGGCTACGAGGAGCCGGTGGAGGAGGCGTGGTCGCCGACCATCGCGCTCGGCGCCCCGGTCACGATCCCCGAGACCTATGTCGAGGATCTCGGCGTGCGCCTCGCGCTCTACCGCCGGCTCTCGACGCTGGAGAACGATGCCGAGATGGAGGCGTTCGGCGCCGAGCTCATCGACCGCTTCGGGCCGCTGCCGCCGGAGGTGGAGCAGTTGCTCAAGATCGTGACGATCAAGATCCTGTGCCTGGCCGCGAACGTCGCCAAGGTCGAGGCGGGCCCGAAAGGCGTCGTCGTCCATTTCCGCGACAAGTCGTTCGCGAACCCGCAAGGCCTCGTCGCCTACGTCGCCGAGCAGGCCTCCTTCGCCAAGGTGCGGCCCGACATGAGCGTGGTCTTCATCCGCGAACTCGATTCGATCCCGGCGCGGCTCAAGACCGCGACGCAGGTGGTGCGGGCGCTGGCAGGAATCGCGGAGCGCGGAGGGAAGAAGAAGGCGGCGTGACCGGTTCCGACGCTCCGCCCGCGGGCCGTCGGATCCATCCGTCCGCTACGATGGAGCGCGCCGCCTCCCGGAAGACGGACGCGACCCGTCAGCGCTTGGCGACGGCGAGCGGAGCCGCCGGCCGGGCCACCGCGAGCGATCCCGTCGGCACGTCGCCGTCGCGGTCGAACGGCGTCGCGTCGGGATCGCCGCCGAAGGCGGTTCCCGCCCGGCCCAGTCCCTCCGCATGGGCGAACAGCGCCTGCATGTAGCGCTGGTCGAACGGGGCCGGCGAGGTCTGGGTGAAGCGTCCGTCGATCTCGGCGACCTTCAGGTCGATGGATTCCCGGCGGGCGAAGGCGCCGGCGAGCGCCAGGGCATCGCCCGTCTGCGCCTTGATCGCGGCCGACATCGCCCGGCCGAGCACGGAGAGCGTCGTGTGCGTCGCCATCTGGAAATACGGGGCGAGCTTGTTGTTGACGACGAGATAGACGGTCCGGGCGGGGATCCGCACCGCGTCGGCGCCCGTCGGCGCCGCGACGAGCGCCGGTTTCGGCGCGAGGAAGAACGGCGCCGTCGTCCCGCCATCCACGTGCATCTCCTGGATCGTCTTGCCGTCGGCGGTCGTCGATTCGATCGAGACCGGCGGGAACACGCCCGGCACGGCGGACGAGGCCAGGACGATCGACCGGAACAGGGTCAGCGCCTTGTCGTCGCCGATGGTCGCGATCGCGCCCATGTCCCACAGCACCGGCCGCTCGGTGTCGAGTTCGGTGGTGGCGACGAGCAGCCGCCGGCCCTTTGCGTGCTCGGCGGCGATCGCCTTGAGCAGGCGCGGCGTCACCGCCTTGTCGATCCGGCGCTTGAGCGGCCACGTGTCGGTCAAGGCCTCCGCGGAGCCGCCGAACTCGAACACGTCCGCCGCCGAGACGGTGGTGTAGGCCTCGCGCAGCGCCGCATCCCCGCCGGCCCCGATGAAGGCGAAGGGCGCGATCAGGGCGCCCGTCGAGACGCCGGTGACGACGCCGAAGGCCGGGCGGTGGCCGGCCGCGCTCCAGCCCGTGAGGAGTCCGGCGGCGAAGGCGCCGTTCTCGCCGCCGCCGGACAGGACGAGCCAGGGATCGCCGGCCGCCGCCGCCGCGTCGATCAGCGCCTGGAAGGCATGTCCGTCGTCGCCGGCGATGCGGATGGTGCCCTTGAGGCCGGCGGGGCGGGCGGTCGCGATCTCTCCGGCGGTAAAGGCGACGCGCTCGGAGCGTTTGACAGTATCCGAGCCGGCGAACGAAAGATCGGATGCGCCGATTCCAAGTGCGAGTACCGCCGCATACGCCGCGATGTGCCGCCTAGTCGATCCGGACATGGCCCGATTCCTGATACCGAAAACCCGCCTCGGCCTGAGAACTCTGCGCCGTTTGGCGGGTTCCCGCAATGGGCGGTACAAACGGTCCGGTCGTCGTCGTTCGTGCGGCAGCGCACCATGAACGCGGGCACCCGGGTGCGCTTTACGCCGGGGCGGTGCGTGCACTAACCGGACGGAGATCCGATCCGTCACGAGGTTCTTTTCATGAAACTGCCGCGCCGCTTCTTTCAGCCGCTCGCCGCCGGCGCGCCCGAACCCTTCCGCGAGCTGCCGGTGCGGCTCGAGCGGATGATCCACTTCGTACCCCCGCACAACGACAAGGTCCGCGCCCGCGTGCCGGAACTCGCCCCCACCGTCGATGTCGTGCTCGGCAACCTCGAGGACGCGGTGCCGATGGACCAGAAGGAAGCCGCCCGGAAGGGCTTCGTCCAGATGGCGCAGGCGACCGATTTCGCGAGCACCGGCA
>CAZZZJ010000467.1:0-3407 GCA_964658355.1 Beijerinckiaceae bacterium | reverse complement strand
CGCACCGTCATCAAACTGAGACGCGTTTCCGGTTTGGCTCGGCCGAAGACCGCCGGGAGATGCTCGTGGCCGACGACACGGAAGGGACGACCCGCGTCCGCACCCTCTTCCTCTCAGACCTGCACCTCGGCACCCGCGGCTGCCAGGCCGGGCTGCTGCTGGAGTTCCTGAAGGACTACGACGCCGACACGCTCTACCTCGTCGGCGACATCGTCGACGGCTGGCAGCTTCGCTCGGGCTGGTACTGGCCGCAAGGTCACAACGACGTGGTGCAGAAGCTGCTGCGCAAGGTGCGCAAGGGCTCGAGACTGGTCTATGTCCCGGGCAACCACGACGAGTTCCTGCGCGACTACATCGGCACCACCTTCGGCGGCATCGAGATCGCCGAGAGCCGCATCCACGAGGCGGCGGATGGGCGGCGCTACCTCGTGATCCATGGCGACCAGTTCGACATGGTGGTGCGCCATGCCCGCTGGCTCGCCCATCTCGGCGACGGCGCCTACACCTTCGCCCTGTTCGTCAACACCGGTCTGAACAAGCTCCGCCGCCGGCTCGGGCTGTCCTACTGGTCGCTCTCCGCCTGGGCGAAGCTGAAGGTGAAGAACGCGGTCAACTTCATCGGCGCGTTCGAGACGTTCCTCGCCGACGAGGCGCGGCGCCAGGGGGCCGACGGCGTGATCTGCGGCCACATCCATCATGCCGCCGACCGGCGGATCGACGGCCTGCGCTACCTCAACACCGGCGATTGGGTGGAATCCTGCACCGCGCTGGTCGAACATTACGACGGGCGCATGGAGGTCTTGCACTATCCGAGCCTGCTCCGCGCCCGGGCGGCGGAGGCCGAGCCTGCCGCAGCGCTGCCGCCCCAGGACCGCCGGGCCGTCGCGTGAGGCTGCTCGTCGCGACCGACGCCTGGGCGCCACAGGTCAACGGGGTGGTGCGCTCGCTGGAGCGCATGGCCGACGCAGCGCCCGCCAACGGCTTCGACCCGTTCTTCCTCACCCCGCGCGAGTTCCGATCGCTGCCGATGCCCGGCTATTCCGAGATCCGGCTGGCGCTGGCCGGGCCGCGCGGCGTCGGCGCGGCCTGGGACCGGATCGATCCGACCCATGTCCACATCGCCACCGAGGGTACCATCGGCCACGCGGTGCGCCGCCTGTGCATCGCGAAAGGGCGGGCCTTCACCACGAGCTATCACACCCGGTTTCCCGAATACCTCGCGGCCCGCGCGCCCATCCCCGAGGCCTGGAGCTATGCCTGGCTGCGACGGTTCCACCGGGCCGCCAGCGGCACCATGGTCAGCACGGCCTCGCTGGAACGGGAACTCGCGGGCCGCGGCTTCCGCAACCTGATGCGATGGACGCGGGGGGTGGATACCGATCTGTTCCGCCCCGCGGATCCCGGCGCACCCTCCCCCGCCGCGCTCGACGGGCTGCCGCGTCCGATCTTCGTGTTCGTCGGGCGGGTGGCGGTCGAGAAGAACGTCGCGGCCTTTCTCGGCCTCGACCTTCCGGGGAGCAAGGTGGTGATCGGCGACGGACCGGATCGCGTCCGCCTCGCGGCCGCCCACCCCCAGGCCCATTTCCTCGGCACCCGCACCGGTGCGGATCTCGCGGCGCTCTACGCCGCGAGCGACGTCTTCGTATTTCCGAGCCTGACCGACACGTTCGGCATCGTGCTGCTCGAAGCGATGGCCTGCGGTCTGCCGGTGGCGGCCTACCCCGTTACCGGCCCGCTCGATGTCGTCGGCGGGACCGGCGCAGGCGTGCTCGATGCCGACCTGCGCGCGGCCTGCCTCGCCGCCCTCGACATCCCGCGCGCCCAATGCCGCGCCGAGGCGTTGCGCCGGACCTGGGCTGAAAGCGCCCGCCAGTTCTTCGGTAATATCGCGAGCGCCCATGCCCAGGGCGCGGACGTCCGTTTGCCGGCAGCTGCCGAGGCGGCTCTGCTCGGCTGACGGGATGACGGGCGGCCCGAGGGATGCGAAGGGTCGGCGTCCCGTTTACCGATGCGACCCGCGCCCCGTGCCCCCGTTCGATCCCGCTCGCGCCGCCGACTACCCCGCCGTCATCGGCTGCGACGAGGTCGGGCGCGGGGCCCTGTGCGGCCCGGTGGTCGTCGCGGCGGTCTGGTTCGATCCACGCGCGATTCCGCCGGACCTGCTCGCCCGCCTCGACGACAGCAAGCGGCTGAAGGAACCGCTGCGCCACGTCCTGACGCCGCTGATCCGGGCGCATGGACGCGTGGCGGTGGCGGCCGGGTCGCGGGCGCTGATCGACCGGCTCAACGTCCGCGTCGCGACGCTCGACGCCATGCGCAGGGCGGTACAGCGGCTCGCCCTCGATGCGCCGGTCCTGGTCGACGGGCGCGACGCGGTGCCGGGGCTGGTCCAATCCTGCCGGGCGGTGGTCGGCGGCGACCGTACGGTGCCGCAGATCGCCGCCGCCTCGATCGTCGCCAAGACCTTTCGCGATTCGCTGATGCGGGTTCTGGCCCTGCGGCACCCGGATTACGGCTGGGACCGCAATGTCGGCTACGGCGCGCCGGTGCACCTGGCCGGCCTCGAAGCCCACGGTCGCAGCCCGCACCACCGGCTGAGTTTCACGCGCAGATACGGCGATGAAGGCCCCGCGACGGGCCCGGCAAGCGTCGATCGTGCGGGGCGCGTCCCACCCCCCTCTGCGGCGGAAGGGAAGACGCGACGTGTTCGCCTGTGATCTGAACGAGGCTTCAAACCTGTTTCGGTGACGGGCGCGGCCGTGGGAAGGTGCGACCGATCGGGATCTGCGATGGGGTCACAGCAGCGAGAACTGCTCGCCCGGCTTGGCGAAGGCCGAAGCGTCGAGGGTGACACGCTGCTGCGCATAGCCCAGCCGCGCCTTCGCGAGCCGCATCCGCATCGCGATCAGGTCGGCATAGGCGCCCTCCCCGGTCATGCGCTTGCCGAAGGTGGCGTCGTATTCGCGGCCGCCGCGGGCCTGCTCGACCAGCGAGAAGGCATGGCGCTGGCGCCCCGGATAATGCTCCGCGAACCAATCGGCGACGAGGTCCTTCACTTCGTGGGGCAGGCGGAGCAGCACATGGTTCGCCTCGCCCGCACCGCAGGCGCGGGCTTCCGTGAGGATGGCCTCGATCTCGTGGTCGTTCAGCGCGGGAATGATCGGCGCGACGATCACCATCACCGGCACGCCGGCCTCGGTCAGTGCGCGGATCGCTTCCAGACGCTTGCGCGGATGCGGCGCACGCGGCTCCATCCTGCGGGCGAGAACCGGGTCGAGGGTCGTCACCGAGATGGCGACCTTCACCAGGTTTCCGGCCGCCATCTCGGCCAGGATGTCCAGGTCGCGGGTGACGAGGTTGGACTTCGTCACGATCCCGACCGGATGCCGCAGGCGTGCCAGCACCTC
>CAZZZJ010000466.1:2126-3413 GCA_964658355.1 Beijerinckiaceae bacterium | reverse complement strand
CAGCGCGCCGCCAGCCAGCGGCGCCAGTGGCATGGCCTGCGCGGCGGCGGGGGCCAGGAGCACCGCTCCCGCGAGGCCGGCCGCCGTCGCGAAGCCTGCCACACCAAAAGTCCTCACGTGCGTCATGACGCGATCTCCTTCGATGTCCGGCCAGGAGAATGAAGGGCCGGGCAGCGGGGAAATTACGGCGTCCCGGATGAATTTCCGCTGACGCACGTGTTGTCGATTCGTACAGCCGGGCTTCGCCTCGGGCGGTCGAACCCGCCAGAGCGAGGGTCAGTGGAGGGGCGGGCTCATCAGGAAGCGCTCCCGATCGCCCGAGACCAGGGTCGGCTTGAGCGCCCGGCCGTCGCGGCGGATCGTCAGCGGCACGCGGACGCCCGCCTCGCCGAGCGCCCAGACGCTGCGGAAGAAGTCGGCGAGATCCGCCACCGGTTCGCCCGCCACCGCCTCGATCACGTCGCCCGCGCGCAGGTCGGCCGCCTCGGCCGGGCCGTTGTCGGCGAGCCCCATCACCACGACGCCCTCTTCGCCCTCGGTGGCGTAGAGGCCGAGCCACGGGCGGGCCGGCCGGTTGGCGCGACCGCGCGAGGTCAGGTCGTCGAGGATCGGCGGCAGCAGGTCGATCGGCACCACCATGTTGATCGCCCGCGGCCCGGACGTCCCGCCCTGCTGGAGCTGGAGCGAACCGATGCCGAGGAGGTCGCCCTCCGGGCCGATCAGCGCCGTCCCGCCCCAGTTCGGATGCGAAGGGGCGGTGAACAGAGCCTCGTCGAGGACGTATTCCCAGTAGCCGGCGAATTCCTGCCGCGCGACGATCTGGGCGGCGACGCAGCGCTGACGCCCGCCGGCGCCGGCCACGACGGCCCGGTCGCCGATCTTCAGGCTGCCGGAGGTGCCGAGCTTGAGCGCCGGCAGGCCCAGCGGTCCGAGCGCCTGGACGAGGCCGAAGCCGGTGGCGGCATCGAACCCCATGACGTGGCCGGGCACCGAGCGGCCGTCGTTGGTGGTGAGCCAGACGCTCTCCGCCTCGGTGACGAGGTATCCGATCGTGAGCACCAAGCCGTCCTCGCCGATGACCACGCCGTTGCCGGCCCGCTCGGTGCCGAGCGTCTCGGCGGTGAAGGCCTCGGCCGGCACGCGGGCCGAGAGCTGAACCATGGCCGTGAGGGCGCGATCGAGATCGTAGCCGTAATCGCCGGGCTTGGGCTGCGTTGAAGCCGGGATCTTCCAATCACCCTGCGAGGCCATGCCGCGTCGGTCCTTCGAGATGTCTGCGCCCCGGCG
>CAZZZJ010000466.1:0-2026 GCA_964658355.1 Beijerinckiaceae bacterium | reverse complement strand
ATCGGCGCGCGCGCGTCTTCTCATCACCGCAGAATGCGCTAACCCTTGCCGCAACGGTCCCGATCGATCGCCTCTCAGGCGAGAGGGCTGGCCGACGGGACGGGGGGACGATCCTTGGGCGACGACGCGACCCTGCAGCGGATCCTGCGCGCGATCGCCGGTGGCGACACGGGCGCGCTGCGCACGCTCTACGACCTGACATCACCGAAACTTTACGGGGTGATCCTGCGTATCCAGCGGGATCGGGGCGTAGCCGAGGACGTGCTTCAGGACGTCTACCTTCGCGTCTGGCAGGCGGCGGGCTCCTATGCTCCGGAATCCGGGCGGCCGATGACGTGGCTCTGCGCCATCGCGCGCAACCGGGCCATCGACGGGATCCGCCGCAAGGGCGAGGTCCAGGGACCGGTGCGCGAGGACGGCGAGGACTGGGTGGAACGGCTCATCGACCCGCACGATACGGAGGCGGAGATCATCGGGCGCGGCGCGCTCGCCGCCTGCCTCGCGCGCCTCGACGAGGCGCAGCGCGCCTGCGTCGTGCTGGCTTATTGCGAAGGCTGGTCGCGCGAGGAACTGGCACAGCGCTACGACCGCCCCGTGAACACCATCAAGACCTGGCTTCACCGCTCGCTGGGCGCCCTCAAGGGGTGCCTGGAGGAGCGGGCATGAGCGCCGGGCCGGAGATGGAGCGCGACCTGCGCGCCGCCGAGTACGTGCTCGGCTCGCTCTCGCCCGAGGAACGGGCGGCGTTCGAACTGGAGCGCGCCGTCGATCCCGCCACCGACCGTGCGGTGACGGATTGGGAGGAACGGCTCGGGCCGTTGGCGCTCGCCGTGCCGCCCGAGACGCCGCCGGACCATGTCTGGGCCAGGATCGCGGGCGCTGCGACGATCGCGGGCGCGCCGCCGGCCCATGCGCCGGTGGCCGCCAACGACGACCGCATCGTCCGCCTCGGCGCCCAGGTGCGTCGCTGGCGCCTCGCGGCGGCCGGGGCGGGGCTGCTCGCGGCGGGGCTCGCGCTGTTCGTCGCGGTCGGCGGGCGGCCGGGCGAGCCGGCGCCGGGCTCGCGCTACCTCGCCGTCGTGCAGAGCGGCGGCGCGTTGCCGGCCCTGGTCCTGCGGATCGACACGGCTTCGGGCACCGCCGAGGTGCGTCCGGTGGGCGCCGAGACCCCGTCCGGCAAGAGCCTCGAACTCTGGTACATCGGCTCCGGCGCATCGCCGAAGGCCATCGGCCTCGTCGGCGCCGCGGCGACCCGGATCGCCCTGCCAGCGGAGACCGCGGCGAGCGGGCTCATCGCCGTCACGGTCGAGCCGCAGGGCGGATCGCCGAACGGCACGCCGACCGGGCCGGTCGTCTATTCCGGCAAGCTGATCCGCGAGTGAGGCGCCGTGGGCTTCGGCCCATCCGCCGAGCCTGGACGCCGGGACCGACGCACGACGAAAAACACCCCGGACCGTGAGGTCCGGGGTGTTTTTCGTGGCACCGCGATCCCGTGCGTGACCGGATCGCGGCCGCGACGCCGATCAGGGCTGCAGGACGCCGTTGACGACGTGGATGACGCCGTTCGACTGCATCACGTTGGCGATGGTGACGGTGGCGGTGTTGCCCTTGGCGTCGGTCACGTAGACCTTCTTGCCCTTGGACGTGACCACGAGGGGCTCGCCCTCGGCAGTCTTGAGCTGAGCCTCGCCGCCGCCCTTCTTGACCTCGGCCATCAAGTCCTTGGCGGTGTAGACGCCCGGGACCACGTGATAGGTCAGGATCTTGGTCAGCGTGGCCTTGTTCTCGGGCTTCACCAGCGTCTCGACGGTGCCGGCCGGGAGCTTGGCGAAGGCGGCGTTGGTCGGCGCGAACACGGTGAAGGGGCCCGGACCCGAGAGGGTGTCGACGAGGCCGGCGGCCTTCACGGCGGCGACGAGGGTGGTGTGGTCCTTGGAGTTGACCGCGTTCTCGACGATCGTCTTGTTGGCATACATCGGCGCGCCGCCGACCATCGGGTTCTTGGCGAAGGCGGCGACCGGCGCGA
>CAZZZJ010000465.1:2169-3415 GCA_964658355.1 Beijerinckiaceae bacterium | reverse complement strand
CGCTGGCAGGAGATCGCCAAGTCGGTGTTCGGCGACCGCAAGATCGAGCCGACCGACACGCTGATCCAGATCGATGCGCCGGCCCGCGCGCTCGACGCGTCGCTGGTCCCGATGACCCTGACCATGCCGGAAAAGGACAAGATCAAGGCGGTCCACTTCATCATCGACGACAACCCGTCGCCCTACGCCGCGCACTTCACCTTCGGCCCGGCCGCCGACCCGAGCGAGTTGAAGCTCCGGGTGCGGGTGAACAACTACACCAACGTCCACGCCGTCGCCGAGACCAAGGATGGCGGCCTCTACGAGGCGGCCAAGTTCGTGAAGGCGTCGGGCGGCTGCTCGGCCCCGATGGGCATGAGCGACGAGGAGGCGATGAAGGGCATGGGCGAAATGCGGATGAAGTTTTCCGGCGAGGCGCAAGGCGGCAAGCCCGTCGAGGCGACGCTGATGATCCGCCATCCGAACTTCTCGGGCATGCAGATGAATCAGGTGACCCGCGACTACACGCCCGCGCGCTACATCAACAAGCTCGTCGTCACGGCCGGCGACAAGATGGTGTTCACCATGGATGGCGACATCTCGATCGCCTCGAATCCGGTGATCAATTTCGGGCTGATCCCAGAGCCGGGCAAGCCGATCAAGGTGGCCGCCTCCGACAGCCAGGGCGGGGCCTGGGAGCATACCTTCAGCGCCCCGAGCCCGAGCAACTGATGCGCACGGATCTGCATCGTCGCCTGATCCGCGTCGGCACGGCGCTCGCGGCCGTGAGTTTCCTCGCAGCCGCGCCGGCGGACTCGCCGGTGAACGTGCCCGAGCCGGCCGGCCTCCACGAGGGTATCCAGCAGGGCTACACGCCGAAGACCTTGCAGGGCGCCGTCGTCGTCGACATCGCCGGCCTCGACGCGTTGATGGTCAAGAAGCCGGTATTGATCGACGTGGCGCTCGCCGACCGCAAGCCCGCGGGATTTCCGGCCGATCGGCCCTGGCTACCGGCTCACCGCTCGGTGCCGGGCGCGATCTGGATGCCGAATGCGGGGGCGGCTCCCTTGGATCCCGAACGCGAAGCGGTGTTCCTGAAGCGCGTCGAGACGTTGACGGGCGGCGACAAGGCCAAGCCCATCGTCACCTTCTGTCACCCTGATTGCTGGGGCAGCTGGAACGCCGCCAAGCGCCTCGTCCGGCAGGGCTATACGGCCGTGCACTGGTTCCCGGACGGGATCGAGGGCTGGCAGAACGTCCATGAGAC
>CAZZZJ010000465.1:0-2069 GCA_964658355.1 Beijerinckiaceae bacterium | reverse complement strand
CGGCCGTGCACTGGTTCCCGGACGGGATCGAGGGCTGGCAGAACGTCCATGAGACAGCGGTGATCCGGCAGGATACGACCTGGGCGGAGAAGCCGGCGGCCGTGGGCGAGCGCTAGCGGCCCGCCTCGCCCGTCCCAGTTCGGACTGACACCGGCCCGGATTGGCAAAGCCCCGGGCGCGCTTCTTTCCGCCGGACGTTGTAGAAGAGGCGCGCAGGCGGCCGGGATCGGCCGCGCGCTTCAGGCCCGCGCAAGGCGGGCAAGGCGACGACAACGGAGTTCGAGGCCATGTCGCAGGTCGTGCAGTCGCGGCGCGTGATGGCGGTGGATCTCGCCAAGCGGAAGGCCGAGGGACGAAAGATCATCGCGCTCACCGCTTACCATGCCCACACCGCCAGCATCCTCGACCCGCATTGCGACTTCATCCTGGTCGGCGATTCGCTGGGCATGGTGATGCACGGCCTGGAATCGACCCTGCCGGTCACCTTGGAGATGATGATCCTTCAGGCCCAGGCGGTGATTCGCGGCACCTCGCGGGCGCTCGTGGTCGTCGACATGCCGTTCGGATCCTACGAGGCCTCGCGCGAGCAGGCCTTCATGAACGCCGCGCGGGTGCTGAAGGAGACCGGCGCCGGGGCGATCAAGATGGAAGGCGGCGCGCGCTTCGCCGAGACGGTCGCCTTCCTGACCCAGCGCGGCATCCCGGTGATGGGTCATATCGGCCTGACCCCGCAATCGGTGAACACCATGGGCGGATTTCGCGTGCAGGGCCGTGGGCCTGACGGCGAGCGCGTCCTGATGGAGGATGCCCGCGCGATCAGCGAGGCCGGCGCCTTCGCGATCGTGCTGGAGGGCATCGTCGAGCCGGTCGCCAACGCCATCGCCCTGTCACCGGCGGTGACCGCAGCGACGATCGGGATCGGTGCGTCGGCGGCCTGCGACGGTCAGATCCTCGTTCTGGAGGACATGCTGGGCCTGAGCGACCGAGCTCCGAAATTCGTCAAGAGCTTCGGGTCGTTGCGCGCCCACATCGAGGAGGCGGTCCGCACCTATGCGGACGAGGTCCGCTCGGGAAGCTTTCCGGCCTCCGATCACACGTATGCGGCGCGCTGAAGCCGGCATTCACCCTGCGGATGATTTTAATCCTCGGTAACGTCTACCGAGCGATCGACCCTGTCGGTTCGTGCGTTAATGTCCAGGTCAATCGGAGACGGCATGGACACGCGCTGCATCACCCTGAACAACGAGGCCGTCCGCATCGGATCGGAACGCCTGCTCAGCCATCTGCGGAGCGAGGGTCTGAGCTACGACCTCTGGGTCACCGGCACCGCCTCCGGAAGTACCGTGCATATGCGGGTCGCCGACCTGACGGACAGTCTCGATGGCCGGATCCGCGCCGTGCTGGTGGGCACGGCGACCACATTGGACCTCACGACCCGCACGTCGGGGCAAGGATAGGCGGCGACCGGAGGCACCGACGGCGGCAAGCCCTGCGATTTGACGCATCCGGATCGATCCCCGACAAGGCTGCCGCCCGACGGTCGGACCGAGCGTCGCGGTCTCCCTCGCCGCGCCGCCTTGGCCGATGCTGTTCAACTCCTTCGTCTTCCTCCTCGCCTTCCTGCCCGCCGCCCTGGCGCTGCATGCACTTGTCGAGCGTCATCGGCCGAGCTGGCGGTTGCCGTTGCTCGTCCTGCTGTCGTTCGTCTTCTACGGCTGGTGGGACGTGCGGTTCGTGCCGCTCCTCCTCGGGTCGATCCTGGCGAACTGGCTCGTCGCCCGCACCTTCGTCCGCCGGCCGACCGCCTGGCTGATCCCGGCGGCGATCGCGGCGAACCTCGTCGTGCTGGCGCTGTTCAAGTACCTCGATTTCTTCGCAGACCTCGTCGATCTCATCCCCGGGATCGAGGCACCTCATCTCGACTGGGTGCTGCCGCTCGGAATCTCGTTCTTCACCTTCCACCACATCATGTACCTCACCGACCTCCGGGCCGGCCGCGCCCCGTCCTTCGGATTGACCAAGTACGCGCTCTACATCGCCTTCTTTCCGCAGGTTCTCGCCGGCCCGCT
>CAZZZJ010000464.1:0-3429 GCA_964658355.1 Beijerinckiaceae bacterium | reverse complement strand
CTGACGTCGACGTCGAGGATGATCGCCGCATCCTCCTCCGAGAAGCCTTCGAGGCAGGAGAGCAGGAAGGCCTGACGCGGGAGCGGCGTGATCTGGCCGAGACGGACCTCGGCGGGGAGGTCGTGCTGCACCTGCTCGCTGCGGCCGTTCACCGAGAGCGAGTTCCAGATACGCGTGAACACGCGAAACAGATCCGCCTTCACGTTGGTGCTGCGGCCGAGCGTGTCGGGCTCGTTGACCAGCGTCTCCAGGGTTGCCGCGACGTAGGCGTCGCCCGCCACCTGGCTGCCCGTGAGCGCCCGCGCGTAGCGGCGCAGATAAGGCAGGTGCTGCACCACGAGTTGCGATGTCGACATACGATCCCCTGTGCCTTGTCGGCCTGCTATTCACCTGCCGCCCCAACGCGGGGCGCCCGACTCCGTTCCGGGCGGGTGCGGAACCGGTTCTGCCCGGCGGCGTTGCTGGTGCAGCCATGGCGTATGTCGAGCCGCAAGACAATGCGGGCGTGGCTCATGCACAGGTGCCGCGAACGGCACGAGGGGACATGAGGATGACCGAGGCTGCGAAAGCGGACAGGGCGGCGGCCGACGGCGCACCGAAAACCGTCGGAGGTGCTCGGCCGACCGGCCCCGGACTCGAAGCCCCGGCCACGGAGGACGGGCGGTATCGGGGGGCGTCCCGCCTCAGCGATCAGGCGCAGGCCCGCATAGGCCACAACCTCCGATCCCTCTACGACAGCATCGTTCAACAGCCCGTCCCGGACCGATTCCGCGAACTCATCGCGCGCCTCGATGCACAGGAGCCGAAGACGCCCTGAGGCGCTCCGGCTCCGTCGTCCTTAGCGTCCCCGCGGCATCTATAGTGCCGCGGGAGCTTCATGACATCGTCACAGCGTCGGGGAGCGACCGCGCATCAGGCCGATCACGGCCGAGATGGCGAACAGCACGATGGCGACGAAGAACACCAGCTTCGCGGCCTCCATGGCCGTGCCGGCAATACCACCGAAACCGAGCAGGGCGGCCACCAGGGCCACGACGAGGAACGTTACGGCCCAACCGAGCATCTGCGTTATCCTTGAAAACGTGGACGCGGGCTTGGCCGCGACCTTCTGACATCCCAAACGTCAAGTCGTTGTTTCGGTTCCGCGACTTCGAATGCCTGCACAGATGAAAAATCACCGGGTGCGATCTCGGTATCGCCGATGGCCCGAAATCGTCGATCGCCCCCTCGCGCTGGTGCCTGCGCCGCGCCATATTGCCGATTGTGGGCGTGGGGTCGCAGCCGGAACGGATCGATCCGGCACGGCGTTCCTCAAGCCAAGTCCGAAACCAGAGAACAGTGATGAGAAAAGCCTCCGCCCTCGTCCAGCGCCTCACGGACATCGTCACCTCCGCGGCCGGTGCCGCGGCGCGCGGTGTCGAGGAGATGCTCGGCGCCCTGGTCCCCAGGCCGGAGGCGCGTCTCGTCCCGGTTCGGGTCCGCGGCAACGGACCGGTCTCCCGCCGCTGATCGCACCCGCGTTCGTCGACGCGGTTCGTCGTCGGTCTGCAAGCCGCCCGTCGGGGCGGCTTTCTTGTGCGCTGTCCACCGGTTTACCGTGCCCGACGGGCGAGCGTCCGCTCCGGTCGCTCCTCGGGATCGACCCAGGCGGAGACGGCACTGATGCGGATTTCAAAGTCGAGACGGCTGTTTCTGCGGCGGACCAACATCACGCGACCGGACAATACCTGAACCCGACTGCGGCGGTGTTGTGATCAAGTCGGTTGTCTTCCGCACTTGCCGGCTTTCTGAACGCTCCTTTAAGTCACGTTCGACCGCCCGCGCCTCAGCCGGGCTGGCTGGGATCTGACGAGACATGGCGTTCCAGGGGCAGTGGCGGCGATTGACAGGCTCCGGAGGAACGCGACGGCAGATGATCGGGACCGCCGTGGCGGGCGTGATCCTTGGGCTCGGCAGCGTCACGATCGGAACGAGCCTCGTCCACGCTTCGGAGCGGGGCGGGTTGTTCGACTTCTTCCAGGAACTCTTCGCCCCGGCCCGGCCCGAACCCGTGCGTCCGACCCATCGGCCCGGGCGCTACGCCAACCTGCCCGACGGCCGCCGCCTCGGCGTCCCGCGGCCGGTCTACCACACGCCGCGCCCCCTGGCCGACCTCTCGCCGCGTCGCTCGCGCCGCGTGCGGGCCCGACCGGAGCGGGCGCCGCAGATCGCCGTCGCTTCCACCGGCCGGCGCACGGTCTGCGTGCGGATGTGCGACGGCTACCTCTTCCCCCTCGGCAACCTCGCGGCGCGGGCCGACATGCCGGTCCACGAGGCGGCCTGCGCCGCGGCCTGCCCGGGGGCGCCGACGAACGTCTACACGCTCCGTGTCGGCGAGACCGAACTCGACCGAGCCGTCAGCCCGCAGGGGCTTCCCTATCGGGCCTCGGCGCTGGCGAACGTCTATCGTCAGCGGCGCGTCGAGAATTGTTCCTGCCAGGCTGCGGCCGGCGCCGTGCCCTTGCCGATCGCCCGCGATCTCACGCTTCGCAAGGGCGATGTCGTCGCCACCCGCGACAGCGCCGACGTGGTGACGCGAAACCGATCGGGCTCGGTGGCCCTCGTCGACTTCCGGCAAGCCTCGATCACCCAGGGCCAGAGCCGGCGGATCGAGGCGAAGGTCGGGGTGATCCGCCGCGAGTCCGAGGCGCTTGCCTTCCGGCGGACCCTGCGGACGGCCGAGCGGGCGAACCTCGTCCAGGTGGCCTCCGCCGGCGAAGGTTTTCGCCTCCCGGTGCGCCCGGCGGGCGACCTCACCCAGATCCGCGTCGTCACGCCCTCCCCGTCCCGCTGACCGCGGCCTGCGATCGATTGTCCGCGGCCGCGTGATCGCGTAGCTGCGAGCCGACCGCGCCTGGCGGGATCGCGAGGAGCCTTCGATGGCGGAGACGGATGTTGGCGGCGACGCGCCGGACTTCGAGACGGCGATGCCCGCCAACGGCCGCATCGAGACGCTGACTCCCCTCGTCCGTCGCCGCGTGGCTCCGAACGGCGGCCCCTTCACCGCGAGCGGCACCTGCGCCTACGTGGTCGGGCACGGGCGCGTCGCGGTGATCGATCCGGGGCCGGCGGATGTCGGCCATGTCGACGCCCTGCTCGCCGATCTCGGTGCGGAGTCGGTGGCCGCGATCGTCGTCACCCATACCCACCGCGACCATTCGCCGGGAGCCCGGCTGCTGAAGGCGCGCACCGGCGCCCCGATCGTCGGCTGCCTGCCGCATCGGGCGGCCCGGGACCTCGCCGTCGGCGAGATCGGCCATCTCGATGCCGCCGCCGACCGAGACCACCTGCCCGATCGGCCGATGCGCGAGGGCGACACGCTTTCGGGCGACGGTTGGACCCTCGTCGCGGTCGAGACGCCCGGCCACACCATGAACCACCTCGCCTTCG
>CAZZZJ010000463.1:0-3429 GCA_964658355.1 Beijerinckiaceae bacterium | reverse complement strand
GTCGACATCGCCCTCGACCCGTTCCCGTTCAACGGCGCCACCACCACCTTCGACACGCTGTTCATGGGCGTCCCCGTGATCACGCTGGCCGGTGCGCAGACGGTCGCACGCGTCGGCGCCGCCATCCTCTCGCTCGTCGGATTGACCGAACTGATCGCCCGCGACGTCGACGCCTACGTGGCGATCGCCTGCCGGTTGGCCGACGACCGGGACAAACTGCTGCGCTTGCGCGAAGGCCTGCGCGAGCGGCTGGTCGCCAGTCCCGCCATGGACCACCGCCGCCACGCCCGGGAAGTCGGCGACGCCTTCGACGCCATGTGGCAGCGCTGGTGCGCGGGCGCAGCTTGAACGTGCCGATCTCTTGGAAGCGTCCGAAACTGCGAACGGCCGACCCCGAGCCCTGAGTGCAGGAACGAGAGAAAAGTGATCCGACGCTTCGGTGAAGCGGCTGAATCCCTTCTTCGGGTCGCTTCCCAGAACATCGGACGCCAGGTCGTGTCGGGCCAATCCATGAGCGCTGGCGGCACCCGTCGCGCCGATCAGCTTCGTCACCGTCGATCGGCAATGAGTCGAGCCTTCGCTTTCGCGCAACGCGATCGTCTGATCAGGCTCCGGCACGGCGCGTGACCGGATCGAAGTAGCTCGCAGCGTGCGACATCGCCGTCCGGAACGATCCCTGCGTCGCCGCGGTAGGTCCGACGCCCGCATCCCAGCGCGCCGCATCCGTCCCCTCTCGGCACACTTCGCGGCTCGGTGCGAGGGCCGGCGCGTGACAGGCAACACTTGATGTCGAAGACTATCGGACAGCGCTATATGACTTTCCTCGTTGCCGTGACTGCAGAAGCCCCCCGGGATGCTGGGGGCGCCGCCGTCTACGCAGTCATGGCGCGCTGCGCCGACGAAGCTTTGCAGATCGTACGCACCCATGTCGATGCAGGCCCCGAGCTGACCGTCGTCGGCTCACTCTCGAGCCGCATGGCCAAGGCGATCCGGCTGGCCGCCGGCGAGATGCGGCTGATTTGAGCGCGGCCGCGCGTCGAGATGCCCGCTCCGAACGTCGGATCAGGGGAGATCACTCGAACGCGCGGGCGCCTTGGCCGTCCTCCGGGAGCGAGGATCGGCAGATCACTCCGCCGCCTGTTGCAGCCGCAGGCGCTGGTTTTGACCGATGGCGCGGGAAATCAGCGAGCGGCGTGCGCTGTAGCTCGCCGAAACGAGAGGATAATCGACAGGGAGGCCCCACTTCGTCCGGTAGGCCTCGGGCGAAAGACCGCGCAACGTCAGGTGCCGGCGCAGGGCCTTGTAAGGCTTGCCATCCTCGAAGCTGATGATGGTGTCTTGGCGGATCGAAGCGCGGATCTGTGCATCCGACGGCTTCGTAACGGTCGGCTTCGCCGGCATCCGCAGCCCCCTGATCGAGCCGTGTACCGTGCGGATCAGGTCGGGCAGTCCGGTGGCCGGCACAGCGTTTCGCGCGACGTAGGCGGTGAGGATCTTCGCGGCGAGATCGATGGGGTCTGTCGTGGTCTGCACGGTCGTCTCCTTCCGAGTACGGTCTGGCGGGTGCATGTCCGGGCCTGGTGCGGCCGAGTGGCGGACCCTTCAGCGGTCGATCACTTTGTTCGGACGCGGCAGGAACGCCTGCCGTCGCACGATTATGCGCGAGCTCACTAAAAACACAACTTATGCGCGATTCAATGAGTGAAATAAATCTACTTAGGATTGATCAACGGGCTTGACTCGGTTGTGGAATTTTTCAGCTTCTTTCGCTTTCGCATATATTTTATCTAGCAATTTCATATACTTAGATGCGTATCGGCGTCGCTTCTAAAAGTTCTGGATGCGCCATGCAATCACCGATTGTATCAGGCTGTCGAACCCTGCGGACGGTCCGTTGTCGGGGATCGGCTCTTTACCGCAGCGTCGCCGTCGCCGAGAAACGGAGGTGGAGGATCGCAACATGGAAGTCCTGGTCGTCGGTGCGGGCGTCGTCGGGCTCGCCGTGGCGCGCGCACTCGCATTGCGCGGCCACGACGTCGTTGTTGCCGAGGCTGTCGAGGCGATCGGCACCGGTGTGTCCGCACGCAATTCGGAGGTGATCCATGGCGGGATGTACTATCCGGCAGGTTCACTGCGGGCGAAGCACTGCGTCGCCGGCGCACGGATGCTCTACGATTTCTGCCGAAGCCACGGGGTCGGCCACCGCGCCTGCGGCAAGCTGATCGTCGCCGCGACGGACGGTGAGGCTGAAACGATCGCGGCGATCCGCGATCGGGGCGCGGCGAACGGCGTCGACGGTCTGGAGATGCTGGACGGCCGCCAGGCCCGCCGCCTGGAGCCGAACCTCGCCTGCACGGCGGCGCTGCTGTCGCCGCAGACCGGCATCGTCGACAGCCACGGCTTCATGCTGGCTCTGCAGGGCGAACTCGAGGACCGCGGCGGAGCGATCGCCCTGCACACCCCCGTCGAAGGGCTGGCGCGGAAGGACGGACGCTGGTCGGCGGCGTTCGGCGGCGCTACGCCGGGCGATTATCCCTGCGATGCCATCGTCAACGCGGCCAGCCTCGGCGCACAGGCTTTGGCCGCCCGGACAGAGGATTATCCGGCCCAGCGCGTGCCCCGCCGCGTGCTGGCGCGCGGCAACTATTTCGGCTTCACCGGCAAGGCAGCCTTCAGCCGGCTGATCTACCCGGCTCCGGTCGAGGGCGGGCTCGGAACCCATCTCACCCTCGACCTTGCCAGCCGGATGCGCTTCGGGCCCGACGTCGAATGGATCGACACCCTCGATTACCGGGTCGATCCGGCGCGCGGCGAGGCCTTCTACGCGGCGATACGGCGCTACTGGCCTGGCTTGCCCGACGGCACGCTGGTCGCCGATTACGCCGGCATCCGCCCGAAGCTCACGGGCCCGGGCGAACCGGCCGCCGACTTCCTGATCGACGGTCCGGCCGAGCACGGCCTCCCCGGCCTCGTCCACCTTTTCGGGATCGAGAGCCCGGGCCTCACCGCCAGCTTGTCGCTCGCCGAGGACGTTGCGGACCGGCTGACGGCCTGACGCCCGAAGACCGATCGCCCGCGCGACCCCGCCGACGGCCGATCCGTCACGGCAGGATGCGCAGGGCCAGCGGCACCAGGATCGCGGTGAGAAAGGCGTTCAGCCCCATGGCGATGCCGGCGAAGGTGCCGGCGACCTCGCTGACCTGGAAGGCCCGCGCGGTGCCAACCCCGTGGGCGGCAAGCCCGACCGCGAAACCGCGCGCCCGCATATCGCGGATGCCCATCGCCTGCATCAGCGGGGTGACCAGGATCGCCCCGGTGATGCCCGTGAGCATCACCAGTACGGCGGTCAGCGTCGGGTCTCCACCGAGCGCCTGCGAGATGCCCATGGCGACGCCCGACGTGACCGATTTCGGGCTGAGCGAGACGATC
>CAZZZJ010000462.1:0-3431 GCA_964658355.1 Beijerinckiaceae bacterium | reverse complement strand
GCCTGCTCGATCTCGTCGAACCCGAGCAGGAACGGGTGTCCGAACGGGGAAGGACGGGTCATCGGCGGCAGCATCCCTCTGGAGGCCCCATCCCCGGGAGGCCGGCGGGCACCTCTTCGCGGGGCCCGCCTCCGGCAGCGCCCCTTCCGGCGCACAGCTCCGGCACAGGAAGATATGGACGACCCCGCACGGGCCATCAAGGGAGGCACGTACCGGGTCTGGAGTGATCGGGATTATTCGGCAACGATACTTGGGATCATTCGGCAAATCACATCGCCGCGGTAAGAGGATGTCTTCGTAACAGTTTGGAACGGCTCTGATTTTCAGGCTTGGACTTGATCCTTGCCCTCTACCTCGGATACTTCCCCGCCGCAGGCACAGTGCGGTCCGATCCCTCGGGTGACCGTGAGCGCGCTGGCACTTTCCGGAGGCCGAATGACCGCTCCGTCCCTGGCGACGCACGTGCCGATGCCGAAGGTGGCGGAGGTCTGTGCCGACGATGCAGAGGTCCTGGCGCTCTCCGTCGCCCGGTTCGTGGCCGCCGGTTACATGACGCGCGACATCGCGTGCTGGGACGCGGCGTTCGACGGGGCGGAGACGCTTCTGGGAGCGGAAGCCGGCGGCCGCTTCGTCGCCGGGATCGTCGGGGTCGTCCGGGCCCTGCGCGCGGAGCGGTCGGACGATTGGGCGTTCATGCCGGCCACCTGCTGCCGGCTGACCGGCCATGAATGCGCGTTGGTCGGCCTGATCGGGCGCGGCCGGCGCAGGCTCTGGGACGACGTCGATCGCGGCGCGGCCGAGATCACCGGGCAGCCGGAAGCGCCGCGCCTCGTCGCCGCCCTGCGCGCGGCGGTCGGGCCGATCGACGCGGCGGCGGAGCATCTCGGGGTTGCGACGCGGCGGCCGGACGGCTCGGCCCTGCATTGATCGGATCGGACGGGATCCGGTCGAGGGCAAACGAAATCCGGGCGGCGCAGGCCTCCGGACGGACCACCGCAAAGCGGAGGATGGAAAGCGTGTCGTTGGCTGAACAGGTGCTCGGGCGAGGCGTCCCGCTCTATCGGCTCCGGATCGGGCGTCTTGCGCTCGACACGGCGGCCTGCGTCGGGCTGTCGCTCGTCCTGGCCGCGTCCTTCGTCGTGTCGGCGATGGCGCAGGATGCCCCGGCCGCGGAGAAGGCTTCGCCGCTCAAGCTTCAGCTCAACCGCCTGGAAGCGGCCGGCGAATCCTGCCGCGTGACGATGGTCGTCGACAACAGCCGCGGCGCCGGCCTCAAATCGTACAAGGTCGACCTGTTCGCGTTCGATACCGAGGGCGTCGCGCAGAAGCGCGTGGCGGTCGAACTTGGGCCGGTTCCAGCACGCAAGACCCTCGTCAAGATCTTCGACATCCCCGGGATCGCCTGTCCGAAGGTCGGCCGGGTCCTGCTCAACGACGTGCTCGCCTGCGAGGGCGGAGAGGCCGGCCGCGAGGCCTGCCTGGAGCGCACCGAGACCGAAACCAAGGCGAACGTCCCGTTCGACCGCTGAACCGACCGCGTCCGGCATCCATGCCGGCGGGTCTCGAGAGACCGATCCGACCGACGGCCATCGTGCCGCCGGGCGGCCCGCGGCCGTTGCCGCACCCGAGTGACCTTGAAGGAACCCGCGATGGATCCGACTTCCGCCCCGATCGACGCCGGCCACGACTTCTCGTTCGTGGGCCTGTTCCTGCAGGCCGATCCGATCGTGAAGGGGGTGATGATCCTTCTGGTGATCGCCTCGCTCGCCTGCTGGACCGTGGTGTTCGAGAAGGTCGTCCGGCTCGCTGCAGCGCGACGCGAGGCCAAGGCGTTCGACGCGCTGGTGCGCTCGGGCGGCAGCCTGGAAGTTGGAATGAAGGGAATCGCCGGTCACGTGGTAAAGGCCGCCCTCGACGCATGGCGGGATCAGGACGCCTCGGAGACCCGGGCCGAGCGTCGCGACCGGATCGAGCGTGCCATGCGCGGCGCGCTGACCCTCGAGGTCAAGCGCCTGCAGAACGGCCTCGCACTCCTGGCGACGTCGGGTTCGACGGCGCCGTTCGTCGGCCTGTTCGGCACGGTTTGGGGCATCATGAACGCGTTCTCGTCGATCGCCCGCAGCCAGGACACCTCGCTCGCCGTCGTGGCTCCGGGCATCGCCGAGGCGCTGTTCGCCACCGCCATCGGCCTCGTCGTCGCGATCCCGGCGGTGATGGCCTACAACAAGCTCGCCAACGACGTCGGCCGGATCCAGAGCACCTTCGTTTCCGGCATCGGCGTGCTCGGCAACCGCCTCGCCCGCGACCGCAGCGTCCAGCACCGCGCCGCCGCCGAGTAGGCGCCCGCACGACACCGATGCGCGAGCCCGGCCCCGCGGATGGCGGCCGGGCCTTCCATTCCCGTAGCGGGCGCCTCGCCAGGCACGACCGCAGCACCCGGAGGACGCCGCATGGCGATGGGTTCGATCCGCGCGAGCGGTTCCGACGACGACGATCTCGACACCGCGCCGATGTCGGAAATCAACGTCACCCCGATGGTCGACGTGATGCTGGTGCTGCTGATCATCTTCATGGTCGCCGCGCCGCTGATGACGACCGGCGTGCCGGTGCAGCTGCCCAAGACTTCGGCGGTCAAGGTGGCGCAGTCGCAGAAGCCGGTCGAGGTGACGATCGACAGGGACGGCAAGCCGTCGATCGCCAAGGAGATCTTCACCAACGAGACGCTGATGCCGCGCCTGCGCGCCATGGCGGCCGAAAACAAGAATCAGGTGATGCTGGTCCGCGGCGACAAGGACGTGCCCTACGGCAAGATCATGGAAGTCATGGGACTCGTCGGCCAAGCCGGCTTCACCAAGGTCTCGCTCATCGCGCAGTCGCCCGGCGCCGCAACGCCCGGCGCGGCCCCGGCTGCACCTGCGGCAGCTCCGGCCGGCGGGGCGGCGCGCTAAGCCATGGCCGCCCTCGTCGATACCGGGAACCGGGAGCCCCGTGCATCCCGGCTCGTTCCCGCCTTCCTCGTCGCCCTCGCGCTCCATCTCGGCGCGCTGGCCGGCCTCGCCGTGTTCAATCTGACGCCGCCCGCCCCTCCCGGCGAGCAGCAGATCTCGATCGACCTCGCCCCGCTGATGACCGACGCCGACACGCAGGCGCCGAGCGAGACCCAGGCGAGCGAGGCCGCACCGCCCGAGACCAAGCCGGTGGAGGATCCCGCCGAGGCGGAGCCGGTGAAGCCCCCGCCGGAGGTGACGGAGGCGAAACCCGACGAAGCGGTCGTCGCGCCGCCGCCGCCCGCTTCCACGGCAGAGGCGCCGCCCGACGCCGTGGTCGCCGAGCCGGAAAGCCAGATCATCACCTCTCAGGCCGAGAAGGCCGAGCCGCTGGCGCCGCCGCCACCCGTGGTCGCGAAGGCGCCCGAGCCCGAGAAGCCCGCC
>CAZZZJ010000461.1:0-3439 GCA_964658355.1 Beijerinckiaceae bacterium | reverse complement strand
CCCTTCTCGCCTCGGCCGGCCGCCCGGCCGCCGCCGCACCGCTCGAAGCCGGCACCAGCGCCTGCGGCGGAAACGCCTACTCTTCCGCCGAGGTGACCGAGGGGCGCGGCCGCCGGCGCGGGCCCCTCACCGCCGTGCCGGACACCCTCTGCGCCGACATCGAGACGGCGCAGCCGCCCACGCGGATCGAGCTCTACGGGATCCCCAGTCGCGACGGATCGGCCTCCGGGCTTGGCGGAGCGCCTGCGAGCGCCCCATATGAGCCCTCGTTCCGCCGCCGACCGCCGGCCGACTGACGGCTCGTCCTTACGGGGCGGAGCCCGGCGCCACGTCGCGCCTTCGCCAAAGGGATTGCTCCGATCCTCCAGCAACGCCGCTCCCTTCCGCCCTCGTCCCGCGCGCGCGGCGTCACGGCGGTGCTGGGGCCCACCAACACCGGCAAGACGCACCTCGCGATCGAGCGGATGCTGGCCCATCCCACCGGGATGATCGGCCTGCCGCTGCGGCTGCTCGCCCGCGAGGTCTACCTGCGCGTCGTCGCCCGCGTCGGGGTCGACAAGGTGGCGCTGGTCACCGGCGAGGAGAAGATCAAGCCGGACCGACCGCGCTACTGGATCGCCACCATCGAGGCGATGCCGCGCGACCTCGACGTGGCCTTCGTGGCGATCGACGAGATTCAGCTCGCCGCCGACATGGATCGCGGCCACGTCTTCACCGACCGGCTGCTCAACCAGCGCGGCCGCGAGGAGACCCTGCTGATCGGCTCCTCCACGATCCTGCCGCTGGTGCAGGCGCTGATCCCCAACGTCCAGACCACGACCCGACCGCGCCTGTCGACCCTGACCTATGCCGGCGAGAAGAAGCTCGGGCGGATGCCGCGGCGGACCGCCATCGTCGCGTTCTCGGCCGAGGAGGTCTACGCCATCGCCGAGCTCATCCGGCGCCAGCGCGGCGGGGCGGCAGTGGTGCTCGGCGCGCTCTCGCCGCGCACCCGCAACGCGCAGGTCGAGCTCTACCAGTCGGGCGACGTCGACTACCTCGTGGCCACCGACGCCGTCGGCATGGGCCTGAACCTCGACGTCGACCACGTCGCCTTCGCCGCGACCTGGAAATACGACGGCACCCGCTTCCGCAAGCTGACGCCGGCCGAGCTCGGGCAGATCGCGGGCCGGGCCGGCCGCCACCTCTCGGACGGCACCTTCGGCTCCACCGGGCGCTGCCGCCCGTTCGAGCCCGAGATGATCGAGCGCCTGGAGAACCACGATTTTGATCCCCTGCGCATCCTGCAATGGCGCAACCCCGACCTCGATTTCGGCTCGCTGGACGCCCTGCAGGCGAGCCTCGACGTGCATCCGAGCGAGCAGGGCCTGACGCGGGCGCCGATGGGCGAGGACCAGCAGGCCCTCGAGATCCTGATGAAGGAGGACGACATCCGTGCGCTGGCGGGGAACCGGTCCGCAGTGCGGCGCCTCTGGGACGTCTGCGGGGTGCCGGACTACCGCAAGGTCCACGCCCAGGTGCATGCCGACCTCGTGGCCGAGCTCTACCGCTTCCTGATGAAGGGCATGGCCGGGCGCATCCCCGACACGTGGTTTTCCGAGCAGGTCGCGATGATCGACCGCACCGACGGCGACATCGAGACCCTGTCCCGCCGGATCGCCCACGGGCGGACCTGGACCTTCGTCGCCAACAGGCCGGACTGGCTTCGCGATCCGGAACATTGGCAGGGCGAGACGCGTCGGGTAGAGGACAGGCTGTCCGACGCCCTGCACGAACGCCTCGCGAGCCGCTTCGTCGATCGGCGCACCAGCGTCCTGATGCGGCGCCTGAGAGAGAACACGATGCTCGAAGCCCAGATTACCTCCGACGGTGACGTGACCGTCGAGGGTCAACATGTCGGCCACCTCCACGGCTTCCTGTTCGTGCCCGATGCCAGCGCCGAGGGCCACGAGGCCAAGACGCTCCGCAGCGCCGCCGAGAAGGCGCTCGCCGGCGAGATCGAGGCCCGCGCCGAGCGGTTCGCCACGGCCGCCGACGCGTCGCTGGTGCTGAGCCACGAGGGCGTCATCCGCTGGACCGGTGCGCCGGTGGCCAAGCTCGCCTCCGGCGACAAGATCTTCGCCCCCCAGATCCGGCTTCTGGCCGACGAGGTCCTGGCCGGCCCGGCGCGCGAGAAGGTCGCGGCGCGCCTCGATGCCTGGCTGAAGGCGCACGTCACGCGCCTGCTCGGGCCGCTGATCGAGATCGAGACCGCCGCCGACCTCACGGGGCTCGCCAAGGGCATCGGCTTCCAGGTCGTCGAGGCGCTCGGCGTGCTGGAGCGCGCCCGCGTCGCGCAGGAGATGCGCACCCTCGACCAGGACGGCCGCGGAGCGCTGCGCCGCCACGGCGTGCGCTTCGGCGCCTACCACCTGTTCCTGCCGGCCCTGCTCAAGCCGGCGCCGCGGACGCTGGCCGCCCAGCTCTGGGCCCTGCAGAACGGCGGCCTCGAGCAGCGCGGCCTCGACGAGATCGGGCACCTGGCCGGTTCCGGCCGGACCTCGATCAAGGTCGATCCCGAGATCGCCAAGGGCCTCTACCGCGCCGCGGGTTTCCGCGTCTGCGGCGGCCGGGCCGTGCGCGTCGACATCCTGGAGCGCCTCGCCGACCTGATCCGCCCCGCCGTCGCCTATCGCCCCGGCACGACGCCCGGCGCGCCGCCTCCGGGCACCGCGGACAAGGACGGGTTCGTCGCCACCGTCGGCATGACCTCGCTGGTCGGCTGCTCGGGCGAGGACTTCGCCTCGATCCTCACCTCCCTCGGCTACGCGGCCGAGACCCGGCCCGGGCCGGCGATCACCGTGCCCCTGCTGCCCGCCGCGGCGACGACGCCGGTCCAGCCCGCCGCGACCGCGCCGGATGCGCAGGCGGACGCGGCGCCCGCGGAAGCCGAGGCATCGGATGCCGTCGCCGAGGCTGCACCGGCCGATGGCGCCGACACCGCCGCAGAGACCGCTCCGCACGACGAAGCGTCGCCGAGCGAGCCGGAGGCCGAAGCGGGACCTGAGACCGCGGAGACGGAAGCCGCCTCCGTGGACGATCCGGCGGTCGACGCAGCACCGGAGGAAGCACACGCCGGACCGGCGCATGCTCCCGAGGCACCGGCACACGAGGAGCCCGCCGCCGAATCGACCGAGACCGAGGCCGAGCCGACCCCGGCCGAGGCCGGCCACGACGCGATCCCCGCGGAGGCGGCATCCGAACTGCTGGCCGATGCCGGCGCCGAAACGGACGCCGAACCCGTAGCCGCGGAGCCCGCGACCATCGAGGTCTGGTCCCTGCAACGTCACCAGCGCCAGGCCCATCCGCGGCCGAACCGGCCGCGCGGTCCGAACCGCGGTCGCGACGCCGCCGCGGGCGCAGCACCGGGCGAGGCGCGCCGCGAGGGAGAACCGCGCCG
>CAZZZJ010000460.1:1651-3442 GCA_964658355.1 Beijerinckiaceae bacterium | reverse complement strand
CGGGCGGTGCCGGCTCATACACCGGATGCGGTTTGGCAACAAGCACAGCGGTTTGAAGGCTGTGCACCCGCGCCGGACCGAACGCCGGCGGGTGCGTCGGGATGGGATGCGGACCCTCCCGATTTGTGCGCTGCATTGTTGACACCCGCGGCGGGCGGTGCGACTGCGCCGCCATTTCCGACAATGGGTTAGGCGACGGAGCGACCGTGCGGGCACTCATCTTTCCGGGCCAGGGCAGCCAGGCCGTCGGCATGGGCAAGGCCCTGGCCGAGGCGTTCCCGCAGGCGCGCGCGGTGTTCGCGGAGGTCGACGATGCCCTGGGCCAGCCGCTCTCGCAGCTGATGTTCGAGGGCCCGCTCGATGAACTGACGCTGACCACGAACGCGCAGCCGGCGCTGATGGCCGCCAGCCTGGCGGCGCTCCGGGTATTGGAGGCCGAGCGCGACCTCGATCTGGCGCGGGACGTCGCCTTCGTCGCCGGGCATTCCCTCGGCGAGTATTCGGCGCTCGCCGCCGCCGGGAGCCTGTCGATCGCCGACACCGCGCGGCTGCTGCGCATCCGTGGCGAGGCGATGCAGGCGGCGGTGGCGCCCGGCGACGGCGCCATGGCGGCGCTGATCGGCGCCGACACCGAAACCGCCGCCCTGATCGCGGCGGAGGCGGCCGAGGGCGCCGTCTGCGATGTCGCCAACGACAACGGCGCCGGCCAGGTCGTGCTCTCGGGCGACAAGGCCGCTGTGGAGCGCGCCGTGGGGCTCGCGCAGGCGCGCGGGATCAAGCGCGCGGTGATGCTCAACGTCTCGGCGCCGTTCCACTGCCGCCTGATGCAGCCCGCCGCCGAGGCGATGCGGGCGGCACTCGACGCGGTGCGCGTGAGCCCGCCCGTCGTCCCGGTCTACGCCAACGTGCTCGCCGCGCCGGTCACCGATCCGGACGCGATTCGCAGCAACCTCGTCGCGCAGGTGACCGGCACCGTGCGCTGGCGCGAGAGCGTCGCGGCCATGGCGGCGGCCGGCGTCGACAGCTTCACCGAGGTCGGCTCCGGCAAGGTGCTGTCCGGCCTCGTCAAGCGGATCGCGCCGGGCGCGTCGGCGGCTCCGGTGGGCACGCCGGAGGATGTCGCGGCGTTCGCCGTCGGCTGATCGACGGTGCGCTGGCGCGCTCATCCCTCCCGCCCGCTGCGGGGGCGGGCAACGCACGGCCACGATTCGAACGAACCTCGAATCCGACTCAATAGGTGACTCTCATGTTCGATCTCACCGGCAAGAAAGCCCTCGTCACCGGTGCCACGGGCGGGCTCGGCGGCGCCATCGCGCGGGCGCTGCACGCGCAGGGCGCCGCCGTCGCCCTGTCGGGCACCCGGGCCGAGGCGCTGGCGGCGCTGGCGACCGAGCTCGGCGAGCGCGCCCACGTGCTGCCGACCAACCTGTCGGACACCGCCGCCGTCGAGGCGCTGGTGCCGGCGGCCGACGCCGCGCTCGGCGGCCTGGACATCCTGGTCAACAACGCCGGCATCACCCGCGACAACATCTTCGTGCGGATGAAGGACGAGGAGTGGGACCAGGTCATCGCCGTCAACCTCACCGCCGCGTTCCGCCTGTCGCGGGCTGCGGTGCGGGGCATGATGCGGCGGCGCAGCGGTCGCATCGTCAACATCGGCTCGGTGGTCGGCACCACCGGCAATCCGGGCCAGGGCAACTACGCCGCGGCCAAGGCCGGCCTCGTGGGCCTGACCAAGGCGCTGGCGGCGGAGGTCGCCTCGCGCAACGTCACCGTGAACTGCGTCAGCCC
>CAZZZJ010000460.1:0-1551 GCA_964658355.1 Beijerinckiaceae bacterium | reverse complement strand
CTCGCCAGCGCGGGAACCCTGTGTTAACACCCCGGCTGCCGTGCAAGGGGTTGACGGTTCGGCGGGTTCCGAGTCCAAGGCCGAGAGCATCAGGGCCGACAGGATTTCAGGACCACGCGCGATCGGTCACCGGCCGCTCGAACCAAGACCGGCCCGCATCGAAGGGCCACCAGCGGCAACGGCGCCATTCCATTCACCCACGTAACGTCAAGACCGAGGACCAGCAACGATGAGCGATATCGCTGAGCGCGTGAAGAAGATCGTCGTCGAGCACCTGGGCGTCGAGCCCGAGAAGGTGGTCGAGGGCGCCAACTTCATCGACGACCTCGGTGCCGACAGCCTCGACACCGTCGAGCTCGTGATGGCGTTCGAGGAAGAGTTCAACGTCGAGATTCCGGACGACGCCGCCGAGACCATCCAGACGGTCGGCGATGCGGTGAAGTTCCTCGAGAAGAACTCGGCCGCCTGATCGGCCGACGGGTCTGAGAGGTCGACGCGGCGCGGGCGGGGCGGAAACGCCCGACGCGCCGCGATCGTTGTTTGAGCGGAACGGGTTCGGGATAGCGCGATGCGGCGGGTGGTGGTTACGGGTCTGGGGATGGTCACGCCGCTCGGCAGCGGGGTCGAGCACACCTGGAGCCGGCTGATCGCCGGCGACAGCGGTGCCGCGGTGATCACCAGCTTCGAGACCGCCGACCTCGCCTGCCGGATCGCCTGCCAGGTACCCCTCGGCGACGGCAGCGACGGCACCTTCGATCCCGATGCCTGGATGGAGCCGAAGGAGCAGCGCAAGGTCGATCCGTTCATCGTCTTCGCGATGGCGGCCGCCGGCCAGGCGCTGGACGATGCCGGCTGGCACCCGAAGAGCTACGAGGATCAGTGCGCCACCGGCGTGATGATCGGCTCGGGCATCGGCGGCATCGGCGGCATCTACGATGCCTCCGTCACCCTGTTCGACAAGGGGCCGCGGCGGATCTCGCCGTTCTTCATCCCCGGCCGGATCATCAACATGGCCTCGGGCCAGGTCTCGATCGCGCACGGGCTCAAGGGCCCGAACAACGCCGTCGTCACCGCCTGCTCCACCGGCACACACGCCATCGGCGACGCCTCCCGGCTGATCATGCTGGGCGATGCCGACGTGATGGTGGCGGGCGGCGCGGAATCGCCGGTGAACCGCCTCTCGCTCGCGGGCTTCGCCGCCTGCCGCGCGCTCTCCACCGGCTTCAACGACGCGCCGACGAAGGCGTCGCGCCCCTACGACAAGGCGCGGGACGGCTTCGTGATGGGCGAAGGCGCCGGCGTGGTGGTGCTCGAGGAGTACGAGCACGCCAAGGCCCGCGGCGCCCGGATCTACGCCGAGGTGGTCGGCTACGGCCTTTCGGGCGACGCCTACCACATCACCTCGCCCTCCCCCGACGGCGACGGCGCCTTCCGCTGCATGAGCGCGGCGGTGAAGCGCGCCGGCATCGACCCGTCCGAGATCGGCTACATCAACGCCCACGGCACCTCGACGCCGATGGGCGACGAGCTGGAGCTGAAGGCCGTGGAGCG
>CAZZZJ010000459.1:0-3445 GCA_964658355.1 Beijerinckiaceae bacterium | reverse complement strand
GGCGCGATCCCGGCGCGCGATCACCACGATCCGGGCTTTCCCAACAACGGTCGGGTCACCGTGGCCGGCCTCGTGCTGACGCGCCAGCGGCCCGGCACCGCCAAGGGCGTGGTGTTCCTGACGCTGGAGGACGAGACCGGCATCGCCAACGTCATCGTCTGGAAGAAGGTCTTCGAGGCCAACCGCCGTGCCGCCATGAACGCGCGGTTCCTGGCGGTGCAGGGCCGGGTGCAGCGGGCCGAGGGCGTGGTCCACCTCGTGGCCGAACGGTTTCGCGATCTCACGGCGGAGCTGCGCGCGCTCCGCGAGGGCGGCGTTCGCCTGCCGCCCGAGACCAACGATTTCGGTGCCCCCGTCGACCGGCGGACCTATCGCAGCCGGGACTTCCATTGAGGCCGCCGCAGACCGAGCCTCGACAGCCCACGGTCCGCGCGTATGGTACGGCCATGCTTCGCCTCGCCCTCGCCTGCCTCTTCCTGATTCCCGCCGCCGCCCAAGCGGACGAATGCGACGGCCTCGCCCAGAGGATCGCCGCCGCCACCGGCGGCAAGGTCGGGCGCCGCTCCGGCCCCAGCATCGACATCAAGGTGCCCGGCTCGATCAAGCTCGACCTGACCTGCCGGGCCGAGCCGATCGTCCAGGCGAGCTCCGGCGAGACGACGCCGTCGGCCGCCTTCTTCCGCGATCTTTCGATCGCCTCGGAGCTGCTGGTCGGCGAATCCGCCGCCTCGGTCCAGGGCATCATCGCCAAGGCCCACGCCACGTCGCTGTCCGAGCGGCGGAAGTCCTTCGTCCAGCAGAACGGATGGTCCGCGAGCTGCTACACCGACAGCACCGGATCGATCCGCACCCTCTGCTCGGTCGGCCGCATCCCGCCGGGCTGAGGCGCATCCCGATCCAGCCGGGCGCGCCCTTCCCGCTCAGTACTCGATCACGTCCTCCAGCGCGTAGTGCTTCACCGTCTTGCGGTTTGCGATCAGCTCGTCGACCGTCGGCTCGCCCTTCAGCGCACGTCCGATGGCGAGCTTCGTGGCCTCGTAGTTGGTGCGGTAGAGGTCCTTCCGGTCCAGGTTCTCGTCCTCCGAACACCGGACATCGAGCCAGATCATGATGATCATGCACAGCTCGTCGAGACCGTCCTTGGGAATGATGCCCTCGATGATGCAATCGACGATGGCGTCCCCGGTGGCCGCCTGAACCACGCCGCCGAGAAGCTCGGCATATTCGGCCGTGTGGATGGTGACCTTGGTGGTCATCATCGTGGCCGGGCGCACCAGCTGGTTGAGGTCGCGCACCACGAACATCCGGGTGTGGCCCTGCACCTGACCCATCATGCCGGCGAACGCCTGGCCGACGGGGCCGCGCGTCGAGCCGATCAGCACCTCGGGCATCGCGTCGGTGTACTGCCCCTCTGCGGCGAGCACGGTCGCCTCACCCGTGCGGAACCAGATCTCGGACATGTTTTCTCGGCCTTGGAAGGGGCGCCCCGGCGAGGCGCGGTCGGCCGCGCAGACATCATCACCGGCCGGCTTCGTCAACCGCGGAGCCGAACGGGCGCCTGGATAAAGACGGTCGGCGGCTCTGGCCTCGGCCGGCGCGATCGGTCATGCAGGGTGACCGCCGAACGGGAAGTCACCACGATGAGCGATCCGGATCAGGAACCGGGCCGGGGATCCGCCGGCGAGCGCGGCTGGAGCCTGTCCGCGTCGGCGGTGGGCGACGGCGTGCGGCTGGAGCTCGGTCTGCCCGATCTCGGCGGCAAGCCGGTCACCGCCATCCTCAGCTTGAGCCGGGCGGAGGCGCGCGCCTTCGCCCGAACGCTGCTCGCCGCCTCGGGCGACGCCGCCGAGCGCAGCTTTCCGCATCCGTCGAAGCGGTAGGTCCTTAGCGGATCCCGATGCCGATGCCGGGGCCGTTGCGGCCCGGCAGGCGCGGCACCTTCGCCGTCCGCGACTCGATCTGACCGGCGCAGGCGTAGACGAATTCGGTCTGCAGGTCGGTGAACACCGTCTCGGCCGTGATCTTGCAATCCTCGCGCACGGTCTCGTCGAGGTAGGTCCGCGCCGCGAGACGGAAGCGCGCCGCCCGCGTCTCGCCGGGGTCGCGCTCGGCGTAGCGGTCGCCGATGCCGCAGCCGGTCACTTCACGCAGCGCGTTCGAGACGATGAGCATCCGGCGCTGCTGGCGCTGGTCGTAGACCTCGTAGGGGTCGTTGCAGGAGATCGTCACCACCTGCGGCGTCAGGCTGACATAGGTCTTGGAGATGTGCGAGAATCCGGTGCAGCCGGTGACCGCGAGGCCCGTCGCGACGGCGAGGGAGAACGCCAGCCGCTGCATACCCGTCTCCACGCACGAACCTGCGGACGACCCGCATCGGCATTGAAGCCGCGATGCCGCTCCGGTCAAGCTCCGGCAGGACACACGGGGCGGCTTATGGGCTGCCGCCCTCCCAATCTTCGACTCTCAGCCCCGGGACGCGGGCGAACTCGCGGGTGTTGCGGGTGACCAGCGTCAGGTCGCGGGCAAGCGCCTGCCTGCCGATCAGCACGTCGTAGGGACCGATCGGCGTGCCGGCCATGACGAGGGCGGCACGAATCTCGCCGGCCTTACGGGCGTCTTCACCGGTAAAATCGACGACGGGAAAGCGCAAAGCTTCGAACCCGGCGATGGTCTCGTCCCGTCGAACGCCGCGACAAGCGCCGAAAAACAACTCGTGGGATACGATCGCCGAAATACCGAGATCACGACGCCGATGCGCCCTCAACCGCGCCCAAACCTGCGGTCGCCGCTTCAACAAGGCGACGACGACGTTGGTGTCGAGCAGGTAGATCATCAGAGGTCATCGAGGACCCACGATCCTGTTGCGACACCTCTTCGTCCGTCGCTTCGAGGATCGCATCCAGGACGGCAGGGTCGAGCTTGACCGCGATGTCTTCGAGCCAGCCCCACTCATCGTCGATCGGCTCGAGGATCACGGCATCGCCGTCGCGCCGGATCTGCACCGCGTCGCCGTCGAACCGGAACTCCGGCGGCAATTGTACCGCCTGCGCGCCCTCCGACCGGATGATCTTCGCGATGTCCGACATGCCGGCCTCCCGAGTTCCATCGCGACAATAGATCGGCGGACCGGCGGTGCAAGGGCGGCCTACTCCGCCGCCACCGCCAGATAGCGCGCCGGGTCGTAGTTCAGGATCGGCCCGAGCCATCGCTCGACCGCATGGATGTCCATGCCCTTGCGCGCCGCGTAATCCTCGACCTGGTCGCGCTCCACCTTCGCGACGCCGAAATAATGCGCCTTCGGGTGGGCGAGGTAGAGGCCGGAGACCGACGAGCCGGGCCACATGGCGTAGGATTCCGTCAGCTTCACGCCGATGCGGCGCTCGGCCTGGAGCAGGTCGAACAGGGTGACCTTCTCGGTGTGGTCGGGCTGCGACGGGTAGCCCGG
>CAZZZJ010000458.1:0-3448 GCA_964658355.1 Beijerinckiaceae bacterium | reverse complement strand
ACGGCCAGCCGACCGACACCTTCGAGCCCTTGCGCGCGACGCTGCCCTTCCCGCCCGGCACCCGCTACGACCTGCTGATCGACCTACCCGCGGAGGCGGACGCGAAGGGCGCGATCACCGCGCTCGTCGGCCAGGGCCTTCAGCTCGCCACCGTGGTCACCAAAGGCGCGCCGATCACCGAGAAGCGGCTGCCGATCGGGCCGATCGGTGAGAATTCGCTGCTGCCGCGCGAGGTCAAGCTTCAAAACGCGCTGCGCCGCGACGTGGTCATCACCGGCGGCGCCACCCTGCAGAAGGATAAACCCGACGCGGAACCGGGCTATTCCGGCGACGCGAACCGGATCTGGTCGGTCAACGGCACGAGCGCGACCACGGGCCTCGCGCCGATCTTCACGGTGAAACGCGGCCAGGTGGTGGTGCTGGCGCTTCGCAACGAAACCGCCTTCCCGCAGGCGCTGCACCTGCACGGTCACGTCTTCCGCCTGCTCCACCCCCTCGACGACGGCTGGGAGCCGTACTGGCTCGACACGTTCCAGTTGCTCGAAGGCCGTACTGCCCGCATCGCCTTCCAGGCTGACAATCCCGGCCGCTGGCTGATCAGCGCCACGGTGCTGGAGCGATTCGATACCGGCCTGTGGACGTGCTTCGAGGTGACGTGAGGGGCACTTCATCCCTCCCCTCTCTGCGGGGGAGGAGCGGCGGTTCTCAGCCCCGGGACCACTCCAATACACCCGCCAGCACCGCGGGCATCAGCTCTGGAATATCCTCGGCGATCAGTCCCGGCCCGTGCCGCAGGCCGGCGTCGCCGTGGAGCCAGACGGCGGCGCAGGCGGCCTCGAACGGCGCCATGCCCTGCGCCAAGAGGCCGGCGATCATACCGGCGAGCACGTCGCCCGAGCCGGCGGTGCCGAGCCAAGGTGTAGCGTGGGCGTTGATCGCGGCGCGGCCGTCGGGGGCGGCGATCACCGTGTCGGAGCCCTTGAGCACCACCACGGCGCCTGCCTGCACCGCGGCGCGGCGAGCCCGTTCCAATTTGCCGACCTCCGCGACGGAGTCGATGCCCGAGAACAGTTTTCCGAACTCGCCCGCATGCGGCGTGAGGACCGCGCGCCCCTCGCCCGCCGCGATGTGGGAGGCGAGAAGCGGCGCCTGCCCCTTGAAGCTCGTCAGCGCGTCGGCGTCGAGCACGAGACCGCGTCCGGCCGCGGCCGCCACGGCGACGAGATCGCGGGTCGCCTCGCCGACGCCGAGGCCGGGCCCTGCCACGATCGCGTTGATGCGCTCGTCGGTGAGCAGGTCGTCGAGGTCGTCGGCGGAATCGCAAGAGCGCAGCATGATCGCGGTCAGGTGGGCGGCGTTCTCCGCCAAAGCCCGCTCGGGTGAAGCGACCGTGACGAGCCCGGCCCCGACCCGGAGAGCCCCCCGCGCGGAAAGCCGCGCCGCGCCGGTGCGGGTCGCCGGCCCCGAGAGGACGAGGGCGTGGCCGCGAGTATACTTGTGGCTCTCGTCGGCGAGCCGCGGGAAGGCCGCGCCCCACAGGCCCAGGCCGTTGCGGAAGGTCGGTGCGCCGACGGCCGATCCGGCCTCGAACGCCGCTGCGCCGGTGCCGATGTCGGCGACGTGCAGGCGTCCGCACAGGTCCCGGCCGGGCTGCAGAAGGTGGCCGGGCTTGGCCGCGACGAAGGTCACGGTCTCGACCGCACGGAGCGCGAAGCCGCGGACGGCGCCGGTGTCGCCATCGACCCCGCTCGGCACGTCGACCGCGAGCACCGGCCGCCCGGCGGCCTGGACGCGTTCGAGCGCGTGACGGGCCGGTCCCGCGACGTCGCGGGACAGCCCGGCGCCGAACAGCGCGTCGACGACGAGATCCGCCTTCGACGGGTCGGCCTCCGCGAGGTCGAGTACCGGCCCCGTCCAATCCGCGGCGGCCACCGCCGCGTCGCCCGACACCGCCTCGCTGGGGCCGAGCAGGGCGAGATCCACGTTGAATCCCGCCTCCGCGAGCAGGCGGCCGGCCACGAACCCGTCGCCGCCGTTGTTGCCGGGGCCGCACAGGACGAGCACCCGGCCGCCCGCGGGCAGCCGCGCCCGCACCCGCTCGGCCACCGCGGCACCGGCCGCGTCCATCAGGGCGATGCCGGGGTTTCCACCGGCGATGGCCGTCGCATCGACGGACGCCATCGCTTCGACCGTCATCAGGCGTGAGCCGTCCATCGCGTCGCTCCGTCCCGTGCGGACGCACGCTGCCCGCGCGCCATCCAACGCATGCCCAAACATTCAGCCGCCGGACCGGTTATGCCCAAACGATTTGCAATTTCTGCAAGCCAAAGAGGCAATTCCAACTGGCGCTTGCAGAAAACGACGTGGCGGCCGGACCGGTGGGGTGATAGAAATTCGACATCATGAAGCGCAGGTTGGGCCGTTCGGCATGAAGAAGATCGAGGCGATCATCAAGCCCTTCAAGCTCGACGAGGTGAAGGAGGCGCTTCAGGAGGTCGGCCTCCAGGGCATCACCGTGATCGAGGCCAAGGGCTTCGGCCGCCAGAAGGGCCATACCGAGCTGTATCGCGGCGCGGAATACGTCGTGGACTTCCTGCCCAAGGTAAAGCTCGAGATCGTGCTCTCCGACGCGCTGGTCGAGGGCGCCGTGGAGGCGATCCGCAAGTCGGCGCAGACCGGCCGCATCGGCGACGGCAAGATCTTCGTCTCGACCATCGAGGAAGCGATCCGCATCCGCACCGGCGAGACCGGACCGGACGCGATCTGACCCGCACGCCGGGAGACGGCGCGCCATGAGCCTCGCCCCGCACCTGCGCAGCGTGGTCGAGGAGATCGCCTACGAGATGCGACAGCGCTCCGACCGGGGCACGGTCGCGCGCTACATCCCGGAACTCGCCCGCATCGATCCGCAGGCCTTCGGCCTCGTGGTGATCGATGCCGACGGCACCATTGCGGCGGCCGGCGACAGCGAGACGCCGTTCTCGATCCAGAGCGTCTCCAAGGTCTTCACCCTGACTCTGGCGCTGGGCATGGTCGGCGATGCCCTGTGGAAGCGCGTCGGGCGTGAGCCCTCGGGCAGCCCGTTCAACTCCATCGTGCAACTCGAGCGCGAGCAGGGCGTCCCGCGCAACCCCTTCATCAATGCTGGCGCCATCGCGGTGACCGACGTCATCCTCTCCGGCCACCAGCCGCGCGAGGCGCTGGGCGAGATCCTGCGCTTCATGCAGGCGCTGGCCAACGACCCGACCATCGCCATCGACGAGGCGGTGGCGGCCTCCGAGAAGCGCACCGGCTTCCGCAACGTGGCGCTCGCCAACTACATGAAGTCGTTCGGCGTGGTCGAGAATCCGGTCGACTACACGCTCGGCGTCTACTTCCACCATTGCGCGATCAGCATGTCGTGCCGGCAGCTCGCCACCGCCGGGCGGTTCCTGGCCCATTCCGGGCG
>CAZZZJ010000457.1:0-3454 GCA_964658355.1 Beijerinckiaceae bacterium | reverse complement strand
AGATCGTCGCCAGCGTCGGGTTGGTCTCGTTGCGCTCGATCTGGCTGATGATCGACTTGGCGACGCCCGATTGCTCGGCGAGCTCCGACAGCGACAGATTGTAGGCCTTGCGCAGGCGCTGGATCGTCTTGCCAAGTTGCCCCGACAGGACGGCCGCCCCGCTCAGCATGTCCCGGCTCCGACCCGGCCGTTCCGCCTGTTCCTGCATCGCCGCAGCCATTCGCATCCCGCCATCACGTTCCGTTTATCGGAACGAACGTACGCTACTACAAACGCAAGTGCCCCACGGATGCAAGGTGATCGGCGACGGTGCGGCGCGGTCCGGTCCCGGTGATCAGCCCCAGGCGGCGAAGAAGTGGTGGACCGGCCCATGCCCGGCCCCGATCTCGAGGCCGTCGGCGGCAGCGATGGCGGCGGCGACGTAGGCCTTGGCGGCCCGGACCGCCTCCTCGAGGCCGAGCCCCTTGGCGAGGCCGGCGGCGACGGCGGCCGAGAGCGTGCAGCCGGTGCCGTGGGTGTTGCGGGTCGGATGGCGCGTGCCCGAGAAGCGCCGAACGAGGCCATCGGCGGTGAGCAGGTGATCGACGCTCTCGTCGCCCTCGGCATGGCCGCCCTTGATCAGCACGGCGCGGGCGCCCGCCGCGACGAGGCGCCTCGCCTGCGCCGCCGCACCGTTCTCGTCCACGGCCGGCTCCGCGTCGAGCAGGCTCGCCGCCTCCGGCAGGTTCGGAGTGATCAGGTCGGCGAGCGGCATCAGGCGGCTGCGGAGCAGCGCGACGGCGTCGTCCGAGATCAGCCGGTCGCCGCTGGTGGCGACCATCACCGGATCGAGCACCACCGGGATCTGCTTCGGAATTGCATGGCGTTCGAGGGCGGCGGCCACGGCCTCGATCACCGCCGGCTGCGACAGCATCCCGATCTTCACGGCCGTGACGGCGAGATCGGAGAACACGCTCTCGATCTGCGCGGCGACGAAGCCGGCGGGCACGTCGTGGATGCCCTGCACACCGAGGGTGTTCTGCGCGGTCAGCGCCGTGATCGCGCTGGCGCCGTAGACGCCGAGCGCGGAGAACGTCTTGAGGTCGGCCTGGATGCCGGCGCCGCCGCCCGAATCCGATCCTGCGATGGTCAGGGCGATCGGTGTCATCGGGTTGCTCCTCGCTCGGACAGGGCGGCGTCGACCCGCGCCCGAAGGTCGCGCGCCCGGCCCTCGACCGCCGCCGCCCCGAACAGGGCCGAGATCACGGCGATCCCGTCGGCGCCGGCCGCGATCACCGCGGCGGCGTTGCTCGCATCGATGCCGGCGATCGCGCCGACCGGTACGGCCGTGCCGCGGGCGAGTCTGGCACGGAAGGCGATCCGCGCGAACCCGTCGAGGCCGACGGGCGGGTCCGGATTGTCCTTGCTCGTGGTGGCGAAGACGCCGCCGATGCAGGCGTAGTCGACCGGCAGCCGATAGAGCTCGTCGGCCTGCGCTCCGGTCTTCAGGGTCAGACCGACGATCGCATGGTCGCCGAGCAGCCGGCGCGCATCGGCCGGATGCAGGTCCGACTGGCCGAGATGCACGCCCTCGCAAGCCGCCGCCAGGGCGAGGTCGACGCGGTCGTTGACCAGCAGCGGCGCGCGGCCGGCCAGCGCGCCGTGGATCGCGCGGATGCGGGCGAGCGCGGCGCGGGCATCCGCGATATCCTTCTCGCGATATTGAAACAGGGTGCAGCCGCCGGCGACCGCCGCCGCCGCCATGTCCGCGAGACGCCGCCCGTCATCGCCGCAGACGCCGACGTCGAGGAGGCCGTAGAGCCGCAGGTCGACCGCCGGACCCGAGGCGCGGCCGCCCGTCGCGTTCCCGAGGTTGCCGCCTGCCTGCATCGCCCGCGTCCGCCATGGCCGGGGAACGTCCCGGCGCCATCGAGATGTCTGGCCACCGCATCGACGCTTAGCAAGCGGTTTCCGTGACGATTCACCAGTGTGCCGTCCCCGATCCAATCGCCGCCCCGCGTTGACGGAATGCGGGCCTTTGCGGCTTAAGCAACGACAGATCGACTCGCGATCGCGCCCTTGACGCCCGGTGGTCCTCGGGCGGCTTGGCGTCCGGCAAAACGCTTGGCGGCCGGCAAGGTGCCTGGCGACCGGCAAGGTGACAGAGCAGGCGACGGGGAAGACGATGTCGGCGGACTTGCGCGCGGGCGGGACGGTGGCCAGCCCCTCCTCCGTGGGGCTCGCCGCCGCGATCATCGCCGCGACCGAAGGCGAGCCGCGGGCGCTCACCGTCCACGTGGCCGACCAGGCCCCGGGCCGCAGCGACGGGCTGCCGGCCGGGCCGCTCGTCTCGGAGCACGCCACCCTGGAGCGCGGCCTGCGGGCCTGGGTCGAGCGCCAGACCCATCAGCGCCTCGGCTATGTCGAGCAGCTCTACACCTTCGGCGACCGCGACCGGCAGGCCGACGCCAAGGGCGACAGGATGTCCGGCGTCCACACCCTCTCGGTGGCCTATCTCGCCCTCGTCCGCGAGGAGCGGCCCGCGGGACTGGCCGAGGCGGCGTGGCGCAACTGGTACCGCTACCTGCCCTACGAGGATTTCCGGAAGGGGCGCCCGCCGGAGCTCGACGCGATCGAGGCCGAGCTCCTGGCCTGGGCCGGCGAACCGTCCGATGCCAAGCTCCGGCGCTCGCGCGCGGACCGCCTCGGCCTCACCTTCGGCATCAACGGCGCCACCTGGAACGAGGAGCGCGTGCTGGAGCGCTACGAGCTGCTGTTCGAGGCCGGGCTGATCCCGGAGGCCGCCGGCAATGCCGGCCCCGCCCGACCCGGCGATCCGACCGGGGTGCCGATGGCCTTCGACCACCGCCGCGTGCTCGCCACCGCGATCGGCCGCCTGCGCGGCAAGATCAAGTATCGACCGGTGGTGTTCGAGTTGATGCCGCCGCATTTCACGCTGCTGCAGCTCCAGCGCACCGTCGAAGCCCTCTCGGGAACGCAGCTGCACAAGCAGAACTTCCGCCGCCTGGTGGCGCAGCAGGGTCTTGTGGAAGAGACGGAGGCTGTCACCAGCGGCACCGCCGGGCGACCGGCGCGCCTGGTCCGCTTCCGGCGCGAGGTTCTGCTCGAGCGCCCTGCCCCCGGCCTGCGCCTGACGCCATCGCGGCGATCGCAGTCGTAGCGGTCGGTCGGGACATGCCGAGGTCGCGATGCAAACAATCGATTGCTTAGCCGGCGGATTACAGCCCTTCGTTGCTTCTCGGCAACAGGATTGAATTACAAATATTATGACTGGATTATGACAAAGACTCGCACGTAGACTTCGATAGTCCTTCGCCATCGGCCGTCGAGATCGGTACGAGGGGGCGAATCATGGATTTCAAGCAAAGTGTCTCGATCATCGCCGTGATGGTCGCGGCGTATGGATCGACGGCCGCGCAAGCGCAGACGGTCAACACGACGCCGTCCAACGTCA
>CAZZZJ010000456.1:2171-3457 GCA_964658355.1 Beijerinckiaceae bacterium | reverse complement strand
GCTCAGCCCTCGCGCAGCATCTCGAGCTCGAGCCAGCGCTCCTCCGCCGTCGAGAGCTCGACTTCGGCTTGGGCGAGCATGGCGGAAGCCTTGTCGAAGCGCGCCGCATCGCGGGCATAGAGGCCCGGATCGGCCAGCACGGTCCGGAGCTGGGCGATCGCGCCCTGCAGCTTCTCCATGCGGGCGGGCAGCGTCTTCAGCTCGTGCTGGTCCTTGAAGTTCAGCTTCGTCTTGGCCGGCGCGGCCTCGGCCTTCTCGCGCGGTTCGGCTTTTCCGCGCGGCTCCGCCTTGCCGCCCCTGGCGCCACCGCGCGCCTGCACGCCGATGCCGCGCTGGTTGACCATGTCCGAGTAGCCGCCGGCATACTCGACCCAGCGCCCCTCCCCTTCCGAGACCAGGACGCTGCCGACCACGCGATCGAGGAAGTCGCGGTCGTGGCTCACCAGGATCAGGGTGCCGGAATAGTCGCCGAGCATCTCCTGCAGCAGGTCGAGGGTCTCGAGGTCGAGGTCGTTGGTCGGCTCGTCGAGGACCAGGAGGTTGGCCGGCTGCGCCAGGGCGCGGGCGATCAGCAGCCGGTTCCGCTCGCCGCCGGACAGGACGCTCACCGGGGTGCGCGCCTGCTCGGGCGTGAACAGGAAGTCCTTGAGGTATCCGACCACGTGGCGGCTGACGCCGTTGACCACCACCGAATCGCCGCTGCCGCCGGTGAGCACCTCGGTCACGGTCATGTTCGGCTCCAGCACCGCGCGGGCCTGGTCGAGGAGCATCATCTTGAGGTTCGTGCCCTGGCGGACGCTGCCGTCGTCGGGCTGGATCTTGCCGGTGAGCAGGTTGATCAGCGTGGTCTTGCCGGCGCCGTTCGCGCCGACGATGCCGAGGCGGTCGCCGCGCATCACCCGCAGGGACAGGTCGGCGACGATGCGGCGCTCGCCGTAGGCCTTGCTCGCGCTCTTGGCCTCCATCACCAGCGTGCCCGAGGCCTCGGCCTCGCCGGCCTGCATCGTGACGGTGCCGACCGGGCGCCGGTCGTCGCGGCGCTCCTTGCGCAGGGCGTGCAGGTTGCCGAGCCGCCGGACGTTGCGCTTGCGCCGGGCGGTGACGCCGTAGCGGAGCCAGTGCTCCTCGTCGTTGATCTTCCGCTCGAGCTTGTGCCGATCGCGCTCCTCCTCCTCGAAGAACGCGTCGCGCCACGCCTCGAAGCCGGAAAAGCCCTGCTCGATCCGGCGCGTCACGCCGCGGTCGAGCCAGATCGTCGCCCGCGACAGGGCCGAGAGGAAGCGCCG
>CAZZZJ010000456.1:0-2071 GCA_964658355.1 Beijerinckiaceae bacterium | reverse complement strand
TCGACGAAGTCGAGGGTGGTGGCGAACCCGGAAAAGTCCGGCTCCTGCGCGAGGTAGCGGATCGTCGTTCCCGGCTGGACGAAGCGGACGCCGCGATCCGGCTCGACGAGCCCGGCGGCGATCTTCATCAGCGTCGACTTGCCGGACCCGTTGCGGCCGACGAGGCAGGCACGCTCACCGGGCGCAACGGAGAACCCCGCTCCCTCGATCAGCGGCGTGCCGCCGAAGGTGAGTGCGACGTCTTGAAGGGTCAGAAGGGGTGGGGCGGCCATGGCCGGGCTTATGGCAGCGCGGCCGCCTCACCACAAATACCGATGTGCTCAGGCGACGGGGTTGGCCGGGCCGGTGGGCGTGGGCGAGCCGGGCGTGGTCACGGGAACCTCGGCGGGCGTGATCCCGGGCGCCTCGCTCGGGCTGTCGCCCGGGATCTCGGGACCCGGGCCCGGGCTCGGCACGGTCGGCGGGTCGTAGGGCGTGTCGGGCGCCGGTGTCGGGTTCGTCGGCACCTCGGGGATCGCGCCGGGATTGGCCATGGAAACGCTCCTCGCTCGGGGGCGCGGCGCGTCTTGGTGCACGCCGCGTGACGAGCGTGAACGGCGCGGTCGCGGCAGGTGTTCCGGCGCGACCGGCCTTCGCGTGTCCGGCGCGGCTACTTCTTGGTGAGCAGCAGATTGCCTTCCTTGCCGACCATCTTCTTCACCTTCTCGGCGAACAGCGCGAGCAGCAGAGGAAGGTGACATTCGACGCGCACGCTCTCGGCGCCGACGTCGATCTGCCCGTTCACGTTCTGCTTCATCGCCGAGATCGCGAAATCGAGCCGATCGCCGGTCCAGGCGAGGTTGTCGATGGTGATTCCGCTCTTGGCGAGCAAGGCACGCCCCTGCTCGACGCCGGTCTCGATGCGGCGGCGCGCCTCGTCGCGGCCGAGGTCGTGCGGGATGTCGACGATGAGGGGTTTTGCCATGGCGTTTCGCGTTGCGTCTCCTGTTCAGGCCCGGAGATGGGGCCGGCCGGCGCGCGCGGCAACGCCGACCGGTCCATGCATCAGTTCATGACGTGCAACGAGACGTAGGTGGTGCCGCCCATGCCCAGCGCCCGGGCCGAGCCGCGGGAGAGATCGATGATGCGACCGTGCACGAACGGTCCGCGATCGTTGATCCGCACGACGACGGAACGGCCCGTGCGCCGGTTCTCGACGCGGACGCGGGTACCGAAGGGCAGGCTGCGGTGGGCGGCGGTCATCCCGTTGGGGTTGAAGCGTTCGCCGCTCGCGGTGCGATGGCCGCTGCCGTACCAGGATGCGCCTCCGCTCTGGGCGGTGGCCGGCAGGGCGACGGCGACGAGCGACAGGGCGGTTCCGAGGGTGATGGCGGCGATCTTGGCGACGGGTCGGATCTGCATGCTTCGGTCCTTGGCTGTTGACGAGGGCGGCGCCAATCGAGACCGAACGCGGCTGAAATGAGACCCGCACATATTGGGCGGCCGCATCACATTCCGGCCGAATTTGAGCCTGCATCGCCAGCATTCGCGGCAGAAAGCAACGCGCAAGCATTGAACCTTTCGCTTTTTCTCAGTGCGAAAGCGCGATGACTATGCGTCATAGTCTTCATCGCCTCTCGGCAAGACGCGACGAATCTGCGATTTCGGCCGGTGATCTGCGCTCAGCGAAACCCTGGTATCCCCAAGAGGCCTGAGCTTGGCCGTGGCGTCCGCGCAGGTCGGACCGCGTCGGATCGTGCCGAACCCGGTCGCGGACCGTCACCGACCTCATCCTGCGATCGGAATGGCGGCGTGGAAGGCGGGCCGCCGTGCGAACCGGCCGCCGTCGCGGGCTCGCCCTGCCCAAACCCGCAGACGGATCGGAGAGACCACGGAAAACGCAAAAGAATAAACCGCCGGGCACAGGCAAAATGCCCTGCGCGCAAGGGTTAAGGCAGAGTGAACGGAGCGTGCATTGCTCATGCTCAAATCAAGCAAAAGGAAATGCCAGCCCCAAAGCGGGACGCAATCTTTCGTGATTTGGAAACGCGACCTTTACCTTAACGGGGCCATGGTCTGCCGGTCAGTCGCG
>CAZZZJ010000455.1:0-3464 GCA_964658355.1 Beijerinckiaceae bacterium | reverse complement strand
CGGAGAAGCTCGGCTTCGTCGGCCGCGCGGAAGGCCTCGCGGCCCAGGCCGCCGCGACCATCCGCCTGCCGGAGGAGGCCGAGGCGAACCCGGTGGACGCGCAGGCCGAGACGGCCATGCGCCAAGGATAAGAGTTCGATGGTCGCCGCAGCGCGTTGCGGCGATCCGAAGGCCGATCCGAACGACAGGGAATCGCGATGTTCGACGACGCCCTTCTTGCCCGCGCGGCGACATTGATCGCGGCCTACGCGAAGTCCGGCACCCGGATCGCGACGGCCGAATCCTGCACCGGCGGGCTCGTCGCCGGCCTGTTGACGGCGGTGCCCGGCTCGTCTGCGGTGGTCGAGCGCGGCTTCGTCACCTACTCCAACGAGGCCAAGTCCGAGATGATCGGGGTGCCCTCCGATCTTATCGGTGCCCACGGTGCGGTCAGCGAGGCCGTCGCCCGCGCGATGGCGGACGGTGCGCTGGCCGCATCGCGGGCCGACGTGGCGGTGGCGATCACCGGGATCGCCGGACCCGGCGGCGGAAGCGCGGACAAGCCGGTCGGCCTCGTGCATTTCGGTCTGGCGACGGGAGCCGGCGTCCGCCACCGGGAGCGGCGCTACGGCGATCTCGCCCGTGCCGAGATTCGGCGCCGCGCCGTGATCGACGCGTTGGACCTGCTGGAGTCGGCGCTCGACTGCTGACGGGGGCGCGCTCTCGCGGCGAGACACCGAAGCAGAGGGGCGGTTCCATGAACAGGCTGTCTGTAAAGGTCTGCATCGTCGGCGGTGGCCCGGCGGGGATGATGGTAGGCCTGCTGTTTGCCCGCGCGGGTCTCTCGGTCGCGGTGCTGGAGAAGCACGGCGACTTCCTGCGCGACTTTCGCGGCGACACCATCCATCCCTCGACCCTCGACGTGATGGACGCGCTCGGCCTCGGCGACGCCTTCCGCGCCCTGCCGCAGCGCCGGGTCGAGACCTTCTCGGCGGTGATGGGCGGCCGGACCTTCCAGGTCGCCGACTTCCGGCGCCTCGCGACGCGCAATCGCTTCATCGCGCTGATGCCGCAATGGGATTTCCTCGACTTTCTCGGCCGCGCGGCGAGGACGCAGCCCGGTTTCCGGTTGCTCATGGAGACCGAGGGGCTGTCGCTGGTCGAGGCGGACGGACGGATCGCCGGGGTCCGCGCCGCCGGCCCGGACGGCGAGGTCGAGATCGCCGCCGATCTCGTGCTGTGCGCCGACGGGCGCCGATCCGTCATGCGGAGCCAGGCCGGTCTCGTGCCCCACGATTTCGCGGCGCCCATCGACGTGCTCTGGTTCCGCCTGTCGCGCCGCGAAGGCGATCCGGAGGCGGCGGCCGGTCGCTTCGGCGCGGGCCGCATCCTGATCACCATCGATCGCGGCGATTACTGGCAATGCGCCGCCGTCGTGCCGAAGGGCGGCGATGCGGCGATCCGGGCGCGCGGCCTCGACGCGTTCCGCACGGGCATCGCCGACCTCGCGCCGTTCCTCGCCGACCGCACGGACGAGATCGACACCTTCGACGCGGTGAAGACGCTGACGGTGACCGTCGACCGGCTGGAGCGGTGGCACCGGCCGGGCCTGCTCTGCATCGGCGACGCGGCGCATGCGATGTCGCCGGTCGGCGGCGTCGGCATCAACCTCGCGATCCAGGATGCGGTCGCCGCCGCCAACCTCCTCGCCGGGCCGCTGCTCGCCGAACGCCTCACCGAGGCCGACCTCGCGAAGGTCCAGGCCCGCCGAAGCCTTCCGACGCGGCTGACGCAGCGCGTGCAGCGCCTGATCCAGGATCGGATCATCGCCCCCGTGCTCTCCGATGGCGGCGCGCCGCCGCGCCCGCCGCTGGCGCTCCGGATGCTCGACCGCCTGTCGTGGCTGCAGCGGATCCCGGCCCGTATCGTCGGCCTCGGCTTTCGCCCGGAGCATCCGCGGTGACGCGCTCGGTCCGGCGCGTGCTGTTCGTCTGCGGCCGAGCCCGGCTTCGCAGCCCGACGGCCGAACACGTCTTTTCCGGATATCCCGATCTGGAGGTCGCCTGTGCCGGCGTCTCGGCGGATGCGGACGAGCCCGTCACGGCCGAGCATCTTGCCTGGGCCGACCTCGTCGTCGTCATGGAGCGCGCGCACCGGAGCAAGATCCAGAGCCGGTTCCGGGCGGCTTTGAAGGACGCGCGCCTGGTCTGCCTCGACATCCCGGACCGCTACGGATTCATGGATCCGGATCTGGTGCGGCTGCTCGAAGCCAGGGTGTCGCCGCTCCTGGCGCGCGGCCGGCCTCAGGCGCGGCCGTAGACCCGGTCCGCCCGGCTCTCGAAGGCGTCGGTGAACTTGCGGAAGGCGCGGTCGAACATCTTGCCCATCAGCAGGCCGAGAGCGAAGCTCTTGAACTCGTAGGTGATGAAGAAGTCGACGTCGCAGCCGTCGTCGCGGCCGGGCTTGAACGTCCAGCGGTTCTCCAGGTGCCGGAACGGCCCGTCGATGTATTCGGCGACGATCTTGAGGTTCGGGCGGTCGAGCCCGACGCGCGTGGTGAAGCGCTCGCGGATCGCCTTGTAGCCGACGCCCATCTCGGCCACGAGCACCTCCGTCCCCTCCCCGGTTCCGGGTTGCCGGCGCAGCACGCGCAGCGATTCGCAGAGCGGCAGGAACTCGGGATAGTGCTCCACGTCGGCGACGAGGTCGTACATCTGCTGCGGCGTGTGACGCACCCAGCGGGTGATCCGGAAGGACGGCATGATGACTCAGGCTGAGAGGGTGTCGGCGGCGAGCCGCGCGGTGCGGGCGGCGCGCAATCGCGAAAAATCCTCGCCGGCATGGTGCGACGAGCGGGTCAGCGGCGTCGCCGAGACCAGCAGGAAGCCCTTGGCGTAGGCGGTGGTCTCGAAGGCCTTGAACTCGTCGGGCGGCACGAAGCGGATCACCTCGTGGTGCTTCTTGGTCGGCTGCAGGTACTGGCCGATGGTGAGGAAGTCGACGTCGGCCGAACGCAGGTCGTCCATCAGCTGCACGACCTCGTTCCGCTCCTCGCCGAGGCCGACCATGATGCCGGACTTGGTGAAGATCGACGGGTCGAGCTCCTTCACCCGCTGGAGCAGACGCACCGAGTGGAAATAGCGGGCGCCGGGGCGGACGGTGAGGTAGTTGCCCGGCACCGTCTCGAGGTTGTGGTTGAACACGTCGGGACGGGCCGCGACCACGATCTCCAGGGCGCCGTCCTTGCGCAGGAAGTCGGGTGTCAGGATCTCGACGGTGGTGCCGGGGCTCGCCCGTCGGATCGCCGCGATGGTGCGGGCGAAATGGTCGGCGCCCCCATCGGCGAGGTCGTCCCGGTCGACCGAGGTGATGACGACGTGGTGCAGGCCGAGCTTGGCCACAGAGTCCCCGATCTTGTCGGGTTCGCGCTGATCCAGGGCGCCGGGCAGGCCGGTGCGGACGTTGCAGAAGGCGCAGGCCCGCGT
>CAZZZJ010000454.1:0-3479 GCA_964658355.1 Beijerinckiaceae bacterium | reverse complement strand
GGAAGAACGCGACCGGGTGGCCTTTCAGGGAGAGTCCGGTCGCGGTGTAGTCCTCCGCCACCTGCTCCGAGGCCGGCATCGGCGGCAACGCGACGGCCGGCTCGTTGCGGAACAGCCCGTCGTCGGCATGGAAGGCGAAGAGCGGCAGCGGCGCTTCCAACAGGTGCGCGCGCCGGCTCGCGCCCGCGTCCGGCGCAGGCTTGGCGCTGCCCTCCAGCGTCCGAACCATCCACAGAGCGGCCCGCCTGTCGAGGTCGAGGGAGCGGAAGGCGTCGGCCTCCGCCAGCCGTTCCAGGGCGTTGCGGGGAAGCGCCAGGGCGGCTTGAAGGCCCTCGATGCTGGCATAGCCGTTGGCCCGCAAGGCCACGAGCCGGCGCATGGCGGCCTGGGGCAACCCGGTGATCTGCCGCAGGCCGATCCGCACCGCGAGGCGCTTCGGGACGCCGGGCGGGGGCGCTTCCGAGGCCGGCTCCAGGGTGCAGTCCCAATCGCTGGCGTTGACATCGGGGCCGCGCACCTCGACGCCGTGGGCGCGGGCGTCCCGCACGAGCTGCGCCGGCTGGTAGAAGCCCATCGGCTGCGAATTGAGGATCGCGGCCAGGAACACGTCCGGGTGTCGGCATTTCAGCCAGGCCGAGGCGTAGACGAGGAGCGCGAAGCTCGCCGCGTGGCTCTCCGGAAAGCCGTAGGTCGAGAACCCGCGGATCTGCTTGAAGCAGCGCTCGGCGAAGTCACGGTCGTAGCCGCGCCGCGTCATGCCGCCGACGAACTTCTCCTCGAATCCGCCGATCGTGCCGACGTGCCGGAAGGTCGCCATGGCGCGGCGCAGGCCGTCGGCCTCGGCCGGGCTGAAGCCGGCCGCGGTGATCGCGATCTGCATGGCGTGCTCCTGGAACAGCGGCACGCCGAAGGTCCGCTTCAGGACGTGCTCGAGTTCGTCCCTGTCGCCGTAGGCCGGATCGGGCGAGGGATACTCCACCGGCTCGTTCCCGGAGCGCCGCCGCAGGTACGGGTGCACCATGTCCCCCTGGATCGGGCCGGGACGGACGATCGCGACCTGCACCACGAGATCGTAGAATTCCTTCGGCTTCAGCCGCGGCAGCATCGACATCTGCGCCCGGCTCTCGACCTGGAACACGCCGACGGAATCGGCCTTCGACAGCATCGCGTAGACCGCGCCGTCCTCCGGCGGCAGGTCGGCGAGCGTCGGGTAGTCGTGGCCGTAGTCGCGGGCCAGGAAATCGAGGCCCCGGCGGATGCAGGTGAGCATGCCGAGCGCCAGCACGTCGACCTTCATCAGGCCGACCACGTCGATGTCGTCCTTGTCCCACTCGATGAAGGTGCGGTCGGGCATGGCGGCGTTGCCGACCGGCACGGTCTCGTCGAGGCGCCCGCGGGTCAGCACGAAGCCGCCGACATGCTGCGACAGGTGTCGCGGGAAGCCGATCAGCGAGACTGCGAGGTCGACCGCCTGTCGGATCGCCGGGTTGCCGGGGTCGAGGCCGGCCTCGGCGACGTGCTTGTCGGGCAGGTCCTTGCCCCAGGATCCCCACACCGTCTCGGCGAGCGCGGCGGTGATGTCCTCGGTCAGGCCCAGCACCTTGCCGACCTCGCGGATCGCCGAGCGCGGGCGGTAATGGATCACCGTCGAGCAGATCGCGGCGCGTTCGCGGCCGTACTTGCCGTAGAGGTACTGGATCACCTCCTCGCGGCGCTCGTGCTCGAAATCGACGTCGATGTCGGGCGGCTCGTCGCGGTTCTCGGAGATGAAGCGGGCGAACAGAAGCCGGATCTGCGTCGGGTCGACCGCGGTGATGCCGAGGCAGTAGCAGACCACGGAATTGGCGGCCGACCCGCGTCCCTGGCACAGGATGCCCCGGTCGCGGGCGAATTCCACGATGTCGAACAGGGTCAGGAAGTAGCGCGCGTAATCCATCTTCCGGATGAGGCTCAGCTCGTCGTCGAGCGTCTTCGCGATCGCGTCGGGAATGCCGTCGGGGAAGCGCCAGCGGGCCCGGTCCCAGGTTTTCTCGGTCAGATGAGCCTGTGCCGTCTTCCCAGGCGGGACCGGCTCGTCCGGGTACTCGTAGACCAGCTCGCCCAGCGAGAACGTGCAGGCCGCGACGATGTCGCTCGTCGCGGCGATCGCCTCGGGGTGGTCTGAGAACAGCCGCGCCATCTCGGACGGCGGCTTGAGGTGGCGCTCGGCGTTGGCCTCCAGGCGGTAGCCGGCCTCGGTGAGGGTGCAGCCCTCGCGGATGCATGCGATCACGTCCTGCAGCGGGCGCCGGTCGGGATGGTGGTAGAGCGCATCGGAGACCGCGACCATCGGCGCGCCGAGGCGGTGCCCGAGTTCGGCGAGAAGCCCGAGCCGGCGGCGCTCGTCGCCCCGGTGGCGATGGCTGGCGCCGAGCCAGACCCGGCCGGGGGCGGCGGCGGCCAGCGCCTCGACACGGGCGGCGAAGCTTGCCGGCGGCACCGGCCGCCGCCCGGGGGGCATCGCGATCAGGACCTGACCCTCGGCGGCCTCCAGCATCTCCGAGAACGAGAAGCGGCATTCGCCCTTCCGCGAGCGCCGGTTGCCGGCCGACAGGAGCCGGCACAGCCGCCCGTAGGCCGCCCGGTCCATCGGGTAGGTCACCGCCTCGAACCCGTCCTCGGTGACCAGGCGCACGCCGGGCAGGAACGGGATGTTCCAGACATCCGGATCGCCGGGGCGCGCCGGCTTCACGCGCGCCGACGCGTAGGCCCGCACCACGCCGGCGAAGGTGTTGCGGTCGGCGATGCCGATGGCACCGAGCCCGTAGGCGATCGCCTGCTCGACGTATTCCTGCGGATGCGAGGCGCCGCGCAGGAACGAGAAGTTCGTGGAGACGGCGAGCTCCGCGTAGACCCCTGCCGTCACGCGAAGAGCCCATGGACGAACCACGCGGCCGGCCGGTCGGCCAGGTTCGGGCCGTCGCGATAGAGCCAGAGCCGACGGCCGGATTCGCACTCGACGACGTAGTAGTCGCGGGGGCTGCCCGCCTCGCGCCACCATTCGGGGGCGATCCGCTCCGGCCCCTCCGCATGCGCGATCCTGTGGAGGCGGGAACGCCAGCGGAAGCGGCGCGGCGGCCCTTCCGGCACCAGGGCGATCACGTCCTCGGCCGCCTCGCCGCGGTCGAACAGCACCAACGGACGCGGCCCGATGCCGGCATCGGAGTCCGGCCAGTGCAGCACGACGCGCTCGATGCGCCAAGGTTCGGTGCGCCAAGGTACGATCCGGTCGGCGCGCTCGGGGACGTGGCTCGCCCGAGGGCTCAGGCGGATCACCGGGCGGCCGAAGCGCTGGCGCAGGGCGTCCGTCAGGCCGGCGATCCGCTCGCCCGGGGGCGCGGTGCCGACGGCGATGACCGCCTGCCGGCCGGGCATCGGCCCGGTGGCGGTGACGTCGAGGCGCACCGTCTCGAAGCCGAAGCCGGCATCCAGGGCCGAGC
>CAZZZJ010000453.1:2347-3497 GCA_964658355.1 Beijerinckiaceae bacterium | reverse complement strand
ACGCCCTCGCGGCTCTCGACGCCGATCTCCCCGCCCATCAGCGAGAGCAGGTGGCGGCAGATCACCAAGCCGAGCCCGGTGCCGCCGAAGCGGCGGCTGATCGAGCCGTCGACCTGGCTGAAACGCTTGAACAGCCGGTCCTGCTGCGCCGGGTCGATCCCGATCCCGGTATCCGTCACCTCGAAGCGCAGGTCGTGGCCCCGGTCTCCCGTCCGCTCGCGGCGGACCACGAGCGTCACCGAGCCGGCGGGGGTGAACTTCACGGCATTGTTCAAAAGGTTCAGCAGCACCTGACGCAGCCGGCTCGCGTCGCCGCGGACGAAGGCGGGCAGGTCCGGATCGATCCGGGTCTCGATCCGCAGGCTGCTCTTCAGGGCGCCGCCGCGCACGATCGAGACGGTGTTGTCGATCACCGAGACGAGCGGGAACGACACCGGATCGAGGGTGAGCTGCCCGGCCTCGATCTTCGAGAAGTCCAGGATGTCGTTGACGACGGTCAGCAGCGCGGCGCCCGAGCCCTGGATCAGCTCCAGGCGGTGCCGGTCCTCCGCCCGCAGGTGCGTCTCGTCGAGGAGCATGTCGGCGTAGCCGAGGATGCCGTTGAGCGGCGTGCGGATCTCGTGGCTCATCGCCGCGAGGAACTCGCTCTTGGCCTCGCTCGCCCGCTCGGCCTCGGCGCGCGCCGCCTGCGCCTCGGCGGTGATCGAGCGGAGCGCCGCCTCGGCCGCCTTCCGCTCGGTGATGTCCAGGTGGAGGCCGACCATCCGGGAGGGCCGGTCGTCCGGCCCGAACAACGTGCGGCCGCGGGCGTAGACCCAGCGCGCGCCGACGCGGAACTCGGCCGCGTAGGTCGAGCGGGTGTCGATCGCGTGGCGGATCGCGTCCCAGACCTCGCCGACCTGCTCGGGATCGATCAGCGCGGTCCACTCGGCGGTGGTGATGCCGTGCGCCACGCCCTCCTCCGGGAGCCCGTAGATCCGAAGGCTCTCCGGCGAGAGCAGGCTCACCCCGGCCTGCATGTCCCAGTCCCAGGTCCCGGCATCGGCCGCCTCGAGGGCGATCCGCAGGAGCCCGCGGGCATCCTGTTCCGCCATCCGGGCGCTGACGATCCCGTCGATGTCGAGGGCCGTGCCGAGCCATTCGATGACCG
>CAZZZJ010000453.1:0-2247 GCA_964658355.1 Beijerinckiaceae bacterium | reverse complement strand
CCATGGTAGCGGCTCTCGCTGCGGTGGACGTCCGCCTCGGCCCGCCGCCGGGCGGTGATGTCGATCAGGACGCCGAACAGGCCGGTGACGTCGCCCGCGGCGTCCGTCTCGCAGGTGCCGCGCACGACGACGTCGCGCATGGTGCCGTCCGGCCGCAGGAAGCGGGCCTCGAACGCGAAGTTCTCGGCGCGGGCGATCGCGTTGTCGATGATGGCGACCAGCCGGTCGCGGTCGTCGGCGTGATAGAGCTCGGAGAAGACCGAGAGATGCGGCGGCGGCGACGCCGGGTCGCGCCCGGCGATCTCGTAGAGCCCCGCCGACCAGATCGGCTGCCCCGCCGGGAGGGCGATGCGCCAGTTGCCGATGCTGGCGAGCTGCTCGGCCATGGTCAGCAGGTGGTTGGCGCTGGCCTGCGCGGCCGAGCGTTCCGCGATTTCGCGCGCCTGCAGCTCCAGCTGCGCCTCGTGCGCGCTGCGCAAAGCCATCTCGCTCTCGAGCGCCGCGTTCGCCTCCGAGAGGCGCAGGTGCGCGACGACGACATCGGCGAGGTCGCGCAGGGCGACGCCGTCTTCCTCCGAGAACGCGCGCAGGCGCGAATCGACGAGGCAGAGGGTGCCGACCCGGATCCCCGGCGCGAGGCACAGGGGCGTGCCGGCATAGAACCGGATGTTGCCCGCGGTACCGTCGACGAGCGGGCTGTCGCGGAAGCGCGGGTCGAGCCGGGCGTCCGGCACGACATGCACCGCATCCCCCTGGATCGTGTAGTTGCAGAAGCTCTCCTGACGGGGAAGATCGCCCGGGACCGCCGCGCACGGCGTCTTCAGCCACTGCCGGTCGGCGTCGATGAACCCGACGAAGGCCGACTCGACGCCGAACAGCCGCCGGGCCGTGCGGCACACCGCCTCGAAATGCGCCTCCTGCGGCGTATCCATGATCGCGAGGGCGTGCAGGGCCGCGACCCTGCCTGCCTCGAGCGCTTCCGGGTTGCTCACGATCGTGCGTCTCCCGCCGACGTCCCGCCGGGAAACCGGCTCCTGTCATCATCGTCGATCCAACCCGGACCGGGTCGGCCGTGCTCGCGAGGCGCGGCCCAGCGCCGCCGTGCCGCCTCCAACGCCCACACCATGCCGAGCATCATGTAGACGTGTCGCCACTTCTCGATATCGATCTGCAGCGCCTGAAGGAAGAACATCAGCAGGGCCGGCCAGACGATCTGCGCATGGGCTCGGAACGGCGATGCCCTGGCCAGCAGCCGGAAGCCGACGAAGCCGGTCGCGCCCACGATCGCCAGGAAGACGGCGCCGCCGAACCAGCCGCCGTTGGCGAAGCTTCCGATATAGGAATTGTGCGGCTCCAGACCGAAGGTCAGGCGCCAGTGCATCGGCCCCAGGCCGAGGGGCCGTTCCAGGAGCATCTCCATGCCGCGCAGCTGGTTGCCGAAGCGGCCGGTCTCGCCCTCGTCGTAGTCCTGGCTCACCGCGGCGCGCGTCGCGAACATCTTCTGGACGGTGTCGATCGAGAGCAGGGCCGCCAACGCGACGGCGCCGAGCGCCAGGGTCGCCAGGCTGAGGAGCACGATCCGGCGGCGCAAGGCGGCCGAGCCGCAGGAGGCGTAGACCGAGCCGATCATCAGGAGCGCGGCGACGACGGTGCCGCCCCAGGAGCCGCGGGAGAACGACAGGAAGATCCCGACGAGGATGATCAGCAGGCCCGCGAGCGACAGCACGGGGCGGCGGGCGGTCGCCGTGATCAGGCCGTGCATCAGGTAGAGCGCGCCCAGCGTCAGGAACGAGCCGAACACGTTCGGGTCCTGGAACGTCCCAGAGGCGCGGTCGTATTTGTAGAACAGGTCCTCGATCCCGAGCCATTGCAGGTAGCCGACGATGCCGAGCACGGCCGAGAACACGCAGCTCGCGGTGTAGGCCTTCAGCGCCAGCTCCATCCGCGCCTGGGTGTCGTCGGCGAAGAACATCGCGAAGAACACGCACGTCACCGACAGGTAGACGAGCTGGATCGTCCAGGTGACCGGGAACTCCTCGTCGAGAAAGGGGAGCAGCCCGACGACGATGGCGCCGAGATAGAGCAGCAGAAGCAGCACCAGCGGCACCGCGCCGCGATGCAGCCGGATGCCGAGGCAAGCCCAGAGCAGGATCGTCGGGATCGCGATCACGTCGTAGGGCGAGGTCTCGGAAAAGGCGAAGCAGGCGAAGAACACGAACGCCGCGAACAGGGCGCCGGCGAAGCCGT
>CAZZZJ010000452.1:0-3502 GCA_964658355.1 Beijerinckiaceae bacterium | reverse complement strand
CCGTCTCGTCCCGCGGCCGGTGGATGCCCACCACCACCGGCGCCTCGGAATGCCCCTCCGCGATCTTCGAGCCGCCGGGATGGGCGCGGATCGCCGCGGCATCGATGCCGAACCGCTCGGTGGCGTAGCCGCGGGCGCGAAAGGACCGGAACACGAAATCCTGGATCGCATGCTCGGCACCGCGGACCGAGCCGAACCGCACCAGCGCCTGGGTGTGCGCGACCTGATCGGGGAAGCCCTCCACGACGGAGGCGGCGATACGCTCGGCGAGGGCGGGATCGAGGGGCATGCGAAATCCTGCGGGCGCGCGGCGCGGAAGGCCGTGAGCCTACTCCGCCCGATCGCGGCGACAAGGCAAAAGCCGTCGTGCCGGGTTGACGGGCGACGGCGTTCGGCATGCGGCGGCCCCGTCGAAATCCGTCGCGGGCGGGTCGGCGACGTTCCGCATCCGCGTCGGAACGGCAGCGGGGCGGAGGTGGGCGCGAGGCCGTGCCGAGCCCGCACGACACCACCGGTGCGCGGCTCGGAACCGCCGCGATGACGCGCGGTTCCCCACTCCGATGGCGATCAGCGCCCGGAGGTGCTTCGTGCGTGACCGTGGGTCTGTCTCACGCCGTTTCCTGCTCCAGTCCGGAGGCGTCGCCGCGACCAGCACCCTGCTGGGGATCGGTGGCGCCGCGGGCGCGGAGACGGCCTCCGACAAGCCGGCCGAGGCCCCGACGGGCCGCCGGCCGACGACCCTCGATCCCGACTACTTCAAGGGCATGTACGCCACCGAGTCGGACCCCTGGCGCTTCGCCACGAGCCCGTACGAGCGGGACAAGTACGCGGCGACGCTGGCGGCCCTGCCGCGCGCCCACTACGCGTCCGCCCTGGAGGTGGGATGCTCCATCGGCGTGTTCACCCATCAGCTTTGCCCGCGCTGCGATGCGCTGGTCGGGCTCGACGTGGTTCCCTCCGTTCTGGAGGACGCGCGGGCGCGCTGCGCCGATTGCCCGGACGCGCGCTTCCTGCTCGCGGCCGTTCCCGACGCTTGGCCGGAAGGACGGTTCGACCTCGTCGTGATCTCGGAGGTGGCCTATTACCTCGACCGTGCCGACCTCGCGCGCCTCGTGGCGCGGGTAAAGGGCGCGCTCCTGCCCGAAGCGGATATCGTGCTGGTCCACTGGCTCGGCGTCACGCATTACCCCCTCTCCGGCGACGACGCCGCCGAAGGCGTCATCGCGGGCGCGCGGGGCTTTGCGCGGGTCCTCAAGCAGTCGAGGACCGCGGAGTACCGGCTCGACGTGCTGCGTGCGATCGAGCCCGGCGGCGCCTCCGACCGGTGATCACCGCCGCCCGCCGGTGCGGGACACGGCATACAGCGCGAGGCCGAGGAGCATCACCGCGAGGCCGCCCAGCGACTGGAGCGGCCGCGCGGCGACCAGGTAGGCGAGCATGAACAGGGTCACGCCGAGGAAGACCATCGGCGTGACGGGGTAGCCCCAGGCGCGATAGGGCCGCGGAAGGTCCGGCCGCGTGATCCGCAACTTGATCAGGCCGAGCACCGCCAGGAACGAGCACAGGATGAGGCTGAACTGGATGAATTCCAGCACGGCCTCGTAGCGTTGCGTCAGGAGCAGGAGGCTGGCGACGCCGCATTGCAGGAGGATCGCCGCCGCGGGCACGCCGCCGCGGGTGCGGCGCGCGAACATGCGCAGGAGCGGCACGTCCTCGCCCATCGTGACCGTCACGCTCGGGCCGATCCACATCATCGCGCCGATCGTCGGGACGAGGCCCAGGCAGATCATCGCGCCCACGACACGGCCGCCATCCGCGCCGAAGATGTGCCGGCCGCTGATCAGGGCGACGTCGATCTGCCCGGCGAGTTCGCTCAGCGGTGTGGTGTGGAGGAAGACCGCGTTCAGGGCGACGTAGAGCGCGATCACGACGCCGGTCCCGAGGAACAGGGCCCTCGGCAGGCTGCGACGCGGGTCGGCCAGATCGCCGGCGATATAGGTCGCGGCGTTCCAGCCCGAGTAGGCGTACATCACGAAGACGAGGCTGACGGCGAAGCCGGCGGTGAAGACCTGCGCCGGATCGAACGCGCTCGGCGCGAAGCTGATGGCGGCCTCGCCCGGCGCGGCGAGACCGGCACCGACGAAGGCCACGATGAGCAGGAGCTTCAGCAGCGTCGAACCGACCTGGAACGCCTCCCCGAAACGACCGCCCGTCAGGCGGATGGCCGTGACGATCCAGATGATCGCGAGCCCGAGCGGGAGCGGGGGCGCCCCCGGGTGGAAGGCCTTGGCGTATTGTCCGAACGCCATCGCAGCCAGCGCCACCGGCGTCGCGAAGCCCACGGTCGCCGAGAGCCAGCCCGCCATGAAGCCGAGGGCCGGGCCGTAGGCCTGCGTGAGGAAACTGTACTCGCCGCTGGAACGGGGAAACATCGTGGCCAGCTCGGCGTAGCTGAACGCCCCGCAGAGAGCGACCAGGCCGCCGATGCCCCAGAGCAGCAGCAGCCCGAAGCCGGACTGGATGTCCGTCACCTGGAAACCGAGGCTGGTGAACACGCCGACGCCGATCATGTCGGCCACCACGAGGGCGGCCGCGGCTGGTGTTCCGAGGGCCGGCGCCGGCCGGTCGCTGGATGGGCCTGGCGTGACTGTCTCCGCCTGTGCCGATGGCCGGAACGCGGGAGGAACGATGGCGTGGCCGACCGCCTCGATCTTGCCGCGACCGGCGCGATCTCGACCTTACCTGGAAGAGGCCGGCTCTGTTCCGGTGTGCCGCGATATCCATGCGCGACCAGGTCCCGCCGGGCGGCTGTCCGGCGCCGCGGATCGTGGGAGAGTATCGGCAGACAGTCGCACCGAACGTCCGAGATGCGCGTGACGGTGCGCGTGGGCGTGAAGGTCCGCTGCCGCAAACGGCCTGTCGCGAAACCTGCGACGGGCTCGCGTCGGAAATGGATGGCGCGGAGGACCGGGTTCCAGCCACGAACCCGACCGCCGCGGCCGCGTCACCGCTTCGGCCGGTCGAGCTGGGCGATCAGCGCTTCGAGGCGCTCGCTTACCGGGGCGGAGAGGGTGTCGGCGTAGAGGTTTCGCAGGTTCTGGCCGAGGTGGCGGCGCACGCTCGGGTTCAGGGGCGGATGGGCCTGCGGCGTCTCGCCGGGCCGGGACATCTGCGGCTTCGCCATGACCACCGGACCCTCACGCCATCCCGACACCACCGGGACAATGGCAAAGCTTGGTTAAGGTCCCGTCACCGGAAAGCATCCGATGTCGCGGAATCGGAACCGCCCGCGGCGAGGGGCCGTTTGCGCAGACAAGACCCGTTCGACGCCTCCCTCGACCCGAACCCCGGACCCCGCGCGTGCTCCTCCCCCGCCTCATCTCCGCCGCTGCCGCCATCGCGCTCGCGCTCGCCTGCAGCCCGGGCCACGCCCAGACCAAGCCCGGCGAGATCAAGGGCATCGACGCGATGGGCGACAAGAGCCGCAGCGCCAACGACGGCT
>CAZZZJ010000451.1:0-3508 GCA_964658355.1 Beijerinckiaceae bacterium | reverse complement strand
AACATCATGAAGTCGTGACGACGGGCATGCGGCCAGAAGCACCCGTCACGCTGCCTCGTCAAGGCGGGGCGGGGGCTCAGGGCTGCGGCGCGGCCGGCTGGCCGGGATCAGAGAGCTGGATCGTCCAGCTCTTCTGTTCGCCGGTGTCGACCTCGAAGAAGCCGTTGCGGTCGTAGCCGCGGGCGAGGCAGTCCTCGACGCCGCGGATCGTGAACTCGCTGTCGCGCGTGCACATCAGCGAGCGCCCGCTCCACTCGCCGCCGCGCGTGTAGTCGACGGCGAAGACGTAGTAGAACCGGGCGGCGAGCGCGCCCTTCAGCAGGGTCTCGCAGGCCTTCGGGGTCAGGTCCCACCAGCCCTCGGTCACCCAGCCCTGCGGGTCGCGATAGCCCAGCGCGATCCCGACCTTGCTCGCGGTGAGGTTGCACAGGCGCAGGTCCGCGCGGGCCGGCGACGCACCGAGCATCGCGAGCCCGAGCACCGCGCCGGCTACGAGAAACCGCAACGAGAACGCCCCCCGGAACTCAGCCGACGAGGATGATGCGGCAATCGTTGACATTGGTCTTCGTTGGGCCGGGCTGAACGAGGTCGCCGATCTCGGAGAAGAAGCGGGTGGAATCGTTGTCGGCCAGCATCGCGGCCGGATCGAGGCCCGCCGCGCGGGCGCGGGCGAGCGTCGTGGGGTCGACGAGGCCGCCGGCCGGATCGGTCGCCTCGCCGCGGCCGCCGTCGGTGCCGTCGGTGTCGGCCGCGATCCCGGCGATCCCGGTCTCGCCGTCCAGCGCGATGGCGAGCGCCAGAGCGTATTCCTGGTTCGGACCGCCATGGCCCTCGCCGCGAATCGTGACCGTGAGCTCGCCGCCCGAGATCAGCGCGACCTTGCGGCCGGACGCCTTGATCTCGCGGGCGTTGCGGGCGTGTTCGGCCGCGACCTCGCGCGCCTCGCCTTCGAGGTCGGCACCGAGCATCACCGGCTCGTAGCCGGCGGCCTTCGCGGCCGCCGCCGCCGCCTCCAGCGCGTCGATCGGCCGGGCGACGATGCGGTATTCGGCCCGCGCGAAGGCCGGGTCGCCGGCCTTCGGCGTCTCGTTCAGCGGATCGTTCAGGAGCCGGATCGCGGTCTCGGGCAGGGGGATGCCGCGGCGCTCGCAGATGGCGCGGGCGTCGGCCAGCGTCGAGGGGTCGGGAACGGTCGGGCCGGAGGCGATCACCGCCGGGTCGTCGAACGGCACGTCGGAAATCGCCAGCGTCAGGATCGAGCGGGCGTTGCGCGCGGCCACCGCCAGGCGGCCGCCCTTGATGCGCGAGAGGTGCTTGCGCACGGTGTTGATCTCGCCGATCGGCGCGCCGGAGCGCAGCATCGCGCGGGTGATCGCCTGCTTCTCGATCAGCGTCAGGTCGCCGGCCGGGGCGATCCAGTTGGCCGAGCCGCCGCCCGAGAGGAGGACCAGCACCTCGTCGTCGGGGCCGGCGGCGGTGGCGAGCGCCAGCGCTTCCTTCGTCGCCGCGATGCCGGCCTCGTCCGGCACCGGGTGGCCGGCCTCGACCATGCGGATGCCCGGCGCGTCCTGGCCGTAGCCGTGGCGGGCGACGGCCAGACCGACGATGCGGTCGTCGCCGAGGCCGTGCTGCTCGCGGTAGAAGCGGCTCGCGACCGCAGCCATGCTGCCGCCGGCCTTGCCGGCGCCGAGGATGATCAGCCGGCCGGGCGTCGGCGGCGGAAGGTGGGCGGGCAGGCAGGTGTCGGGGTGGGCGGCCTTGATCGCCGCGGCGAGAAAGCCGTCGAGCAGGGTCCGCAGGGCGCGCGTGGCGGGGTCGATCTCAGGCGTCATCGGTCGGGTTCTCGCGCGTGGTGTCCTCAATTCGTGCGGTCCTCGCCTTCGCGACCCGCGGGGGCGGGCAGGGGCGACGGGCTCTTGGGCGACGGGCCTGTTTCTTGCCGTGAGCGCACGATCCTTGATACGTGCTCTGCCCGAGGCTTGCCGTGACGGCAAGGCCTCGCTGCCTCCGCGAACCGAACCGGACCCGTGCCCCTGTCCCACAGCCTCGCGCGCCACCCGCCCCATCCCGTCGAGACGATTCCGGGCGATCCCGGCTGCGGCCTGATCCTGGCCTGCGACCACGCCTCGAACCACGTGCCCGCCGACATCGCGCTCGGGCTGCCGGAGGGCGAGTTCCGCCGCCACATCGCCTACGACATCGGGGCGGCGGGCGTGACGCGGCGGCTCGCGGCGCTCCTCGGGGCGCCGGCGATCCTCACGAACTTCTCGCGGCTGATCATCGACCCGAATCGCGGGCGCGCCGACCCGACGCTGGTGATGCGCCTGTCGGACGGGGCCGTGGTGCCCGGCAACGCGCGGATCGACGAGGCCGGCAAGCAGGCGCGCATCGCCCGCTTCTACGATCCGTTCGACCGGGCGATCGACGCCGCGGTGGCTGCGGCCGAGGCCGCCGGGCCGCCGATGATCCTGACCATGCACAGCTTCACCCCGTTCTGGCGCGGCGTCGCCCGGCCCTGGGAGGTCGGGATCCTCTACGACCGGGACGAACGTCTCAGCGCGCCCCTGATCGCGGGCCTTCGCGCCGATCCCGCCGGGCTGACGGTGGGCGACAACGAGCCTTACGGCGGCGGCCTGCCCGGCGACACGATCGACCGCCATGCCACCGCGCGGGGCCTCGCCAACGCTCTCGTCGAGATCCGCCAGGACCTGATCGCGGACGAAGCGGGGCAGGGCGAATGGGCGGCGCGTTTTGCCGGACTTCTCCGCCCCCTGCTGAACGGCCGCGCTTGACTCAGCCGCCGCCGGCGCCGACCTCCAGCGGAGGTTGCAGGACAATGCGCGCGAGAGGCCGATGACCGAGATCGATCCGAAGACGCAGACCGAGCTGGAGGCGGCGGTCTACCGGCGCCTGGTGGCGCATCTCCAGGCGCGCACCGACGTCCAGAACATCGACATGATGAACCTTGCCGGCTTCTGCCGGAACTGCCTGTCGAACTGGATGAAGGACGCGGCCGACGCCGAGGGCTTGGGCCTCACCAAGGACGAGGCCCGCGAGCGGGTCTACGGGATGCCGTTTTCCGAATGGAAGGCGAAGTACCAGACCGAGGCCAGCCCCGAGCAGCAGGCCGCCTTCGCCAAGGCGGCCGCGGAGCCGCACTGACCGTTCCGCGGCTGCGCGGATCGTCCCGGCTAAGCTCCCGGTAAGTTTGCTCCCCTACGAACCGGGGAGGACAGGAGAGAACCATGAACGCGCATGCCATGCCGACCCCCGGCGACGTGTCATCATCCGAGGGCGTGGCCGCCGACGAGTTGCGCGCATTCATCGAGCGCATCGAGCGCCTCGAGGAGGAGAAGAGCGGGATCGCCGGCGACATCAAGGAAGTCATGGCCGAGCTGAAGGGCCGCGGCTTCGACGTGAAGGCGGTCCGCACCATCCTGCGCATGCGCAAGAAGGACCACAGCGAGCGCCAGGAGGAGGAGGCGATCCTCGAGCTCTACATGCAGGC
>CAZZZJ010000450.1:0-3509 GCA_964658355.1 Beijerinckiaceae bacterium | reverse complement strand
CGGGACGGCAAACGCGAGGTCAAGATCATCGCGAAGGGCCTGCACCGCCCCAACGGCGTCGCGTTTCACGAGGGCACGCTCTACGTCGCGGAAATCTCCAAGATTTCGAAGTTCCCCGACATCGAAGCCAATCTCGATCACCCACCGGCGCCGGTGTCGGTCTACGAGGATCTGCCGAAGGACGAGGCCCATGGCTGGAAGTTCATCAAGGTCGGCCCTGACGGAAAACTCTATGTGACGGTCGGCTCTCCCGGGAACTCGCTCATCCCGCCCGACACGCACGCACAGATCCGGCGAATGGATCTCGATGGCAAGAACGTCGAAGTGGTCGCCCGAGGCGTGCGCAATACGGTCGGCTTCGACTGGAATCCAAGAACGCGTCAACTCTGGTTCACCGACAACGGCCGCGATTGGATCTCGGAGGACCTCCCGAACGACGAGCTGAACGTGCTCGCCGAGCCCGGCAAGCAGCATTTCGGCTTCCCCTACTGCCATCAGGGCAATTTCACCGATCCGGAATATGGATGGGGTCGTTCCTGTGACGAGTTCACGGCACCCGTGGCGTTGCTGGGCGCGCACACGGCCTCGCTCGGCATGCGGTTTTCCACCGGCTCGCAGTTTCCGGACGCCTATCGGAACGGCATCTTCATCGCCCAGCACGGGTCGTGGAACCGGACGAAGAAGTCGGGTGGGCAGGTGGTCTTCGCCAAGCTCGACGACAGCGGAAAGATCGTCTCGGTCGAACCGTTCCTCACGGGCTTTCTCGAGAACAACGAGCTGATCGGCCGGCCGGTCGACGTCCAGGTTGCGCATGACGGCGCGCTCCTGGTGTCCGACGACCTGAATGGTGCGATCTACCGGATCAGCTACGACGCGAACGCGAAGCACGCATCGCGGTAATCGCCGCGCGGGTCGTTCGGATGGGCGACCCGCGTCCTCCATGGATGCCCGTTCGAGGGCTTCGCACCCGGGCACCCGATGCACAGCAGATCGCGTTTGCTGCCGACAGTTCTCATCGGCGCTCTTGCAGCGCTGCTCACGGCGGGGGTGTCTTCGGCCGCGTCACCGTCGATCGAGACCTGCACCGGATGCCACGGGTCCGGCACTTCGCAGTCCGAGGGCGTGCCATCCTTGGGCGGCATGCCGGCGCTCTATGTCACCAACCAGCTTTTCATGTTCCGCGAGGGGCAGCGTAAGGCTGATCCCATGAATGCGCTCGCCGAGCCGATGAGCGACGAGGATCTGCAGGCCTACGCGGCCGCGATCGCTGATCTGCCCAAGCCCGTCGACCAGGGCGAGCCGGGCGATCCGGCGCGGATGGTCCGTGCCGAAGCGGCGATCGGCAAGCATCGCTGCGCGTCCTGCCACGGGCGCAATCTCGGAGGCGACAAGGGCATTCCGCGCATTCTCGGCCAGCGGGAAGACTATCTCGCCAGGACACTGACCGCCTACAAGACGAGCGATCGGGCAGGGTTCGATCCGCAGATGAACGAGGTGGCCGGGGAGCTGACCGCCGCCGAGATCTCGGATCTCGCCTACGGCATCGCACACGGCGCCCAGGGTTCCCCGGTCCGGTAGCCGCTCTTCGAACGCCATGGGGTGATGGCGGGGCTCCGGCGGCAACCGTCAAACGTTCGAATCGTGCCGATTGCGCACGTGGTCGAGCGGCCGCAGGGCGTACGCCGCGTTTTCCTTGCGTGACGCTCTCGCCGGTCAAGCGGTTTGCCACGGCGCTCGCAGAACGGCGTTGAGACGGGTGATCCGTTTTCGAGCGGTCGATGCCAACGCCATCGGGGCAGCGGTTCCGCGTTCCAGGACGGGGCCGGGCGGCGGCGGACACGGCGGCGCGGATGCGGGGCGACCTGTGCGCCTCGCCGGAGCCGCAGGGATGCTGGTCCTCGGAACGATCCCCATCCCTGTCCGACTGGGGCGGCGCGGCCTCGGACCTGTAAGGTCCCGGCCGATCCCGGGATTCCTCAGTCCCGGCCCTCGTGCCGGTCCCCCTTCGGCAGGCGCAGCATGTCGAGGAACGCCTCCAGCACGTTGGCGTAGTCGTCCGTCCACGGCCGGCGCGTCATGTCCGGGACGACGGGCGTCCAGCCGAGGCGCGCGGCTTCCCGCGCGATCGACGGGTCGCGCGTCGCGATCACCACCATCGCCGGCGTGCGATAGCGCCGCTCCAGCGGCTCGCGGATCGAGTCGACGCGCTGGAGAAGGGTCAGGCCCTGTTCGGCGGCCGCACGCGCCAGGGCCGGCCGTAGGTCGAAGTGCTGGTTCGAGACGTGAAGCGCCAAGACGCCCTTCGCGTCCAGCCGATCGCGGTAGAGGGCGAACGCCTCTCCGGTGAGGAGGTGCATCGGGATCGCGTCGGAGGAGAACGCGTCGACGATCAGGACGCGGGCCGGTTCCGCCGCGCGGGCCAGGGTCAGGCGGGCATCGCCCTGGACGACCCGGACCGACGGCGCGCAGGCGGAGAGAAACCGGAACCGTGTCGGATCGCGCGCGATCTGGATGATGACCGGGTCGATCTCGTAGAAAGTCCAGGCTTCGCCGGCGTGCGCCTGGCACGCGAGACTCCCGGCGCCGAGCCCGACCACCGAGACCCGCGGAGGCGGCCCGTAGGCGTTTCGGGCGACTTCGAGGACGTCGGCAATCGCGTTGCCGGTCGCGTAGTAGGTCGTGGGCTCCGGGATACCGAGGGCCGGTCGGCCGTCGTCCTCGCGGATGCGCATGGCCCCGTGCAGGGTCGTCCCGTGGAAGAGCAACCGGAAGCGCCCCTGCGGGTCGGTCGCAATGCGGTGGACGCCGAAGAAGCTCCGGCGGCTCTCGATGTCCTGCACCGTGAGATACGGCATCGCCAGCAGCATGGCGCAGAAGAGGCCGGCAAAGGCGAATGCGGCCTGCGGTGCGCGCCAGTTCAGCAGGAGGGCCGTCATCATCACGCCGGCGATCGCCGGCGGCGCGATATCGGGCACGTAGCGGGCCAGGGCGGCAAGTCCGAGGAGGCCCGCGAGGATGACGAAGCACTTCCGCAGCGCGGCCGCGCCGACGGCGCGAGGCACGAAGAGGACGCCGGGACGGCAGGCGAGCGCCGCCACCAGGAGGATCGGATACTCGGCGACCGTGGAGAACAGTCGTGGCGCGATCAGCGCCGCGAACAGGCCGCCGAGCATCCCGCCCAGGGACGTGCAGAGATAGAAGTCGGTCAACCGGTGCGGCGCCGGGCGCAGGCGGTAGACGGCCCTATGAGCGACGAGGCCGGACACGAAGCAGAGGCTCAGGCTGAGCGGAAGGTCGACGGCGAAGGGCAAGCGGCCGAGGACGGCCGCCCCGAGAACGATGGCGGTCCCCGCAGCCTGGGCCGAAGCCAGGGGACGCTCGGGCCAGGACGCGACGGGGCGGAAGGTGACGACGAAGGTCAGGAGGTAGAGCGCCAGCGGCAGCACCCACATCAGCGGGATGGCGGCGACGTCGGTGGTGATGTGCGCCGTCACCGCGACGAGCAGGCC